>CBFDAD010000297.1:0-2610 GCA_965602705.1 uncultured bacterium | reverse complement strand
GCGGTACAAGACTTGAACTTGTGACCTCCACGATGTCAACGTGGCGCTCTAGCCAACTGAGCTAACCGCCCCTGACATTTCACATTATACCAGCAAGAAGCGGATTTTGCAACCCCCACCGGGGTATGATACAATATCTCTATGGCGAACCGTACGCAATCCGCTCCCTGGCCGCTCATCGGGCACGACTGGGCCGTAGACCTGCTACGCCGCGTTGTCGACGACGGCCGCCCTCCTCACGCCTTGCTCATCACCGGGCTGCCGAACGTGGGCAAAGGGACCCTGGCACGAACGCTGGCGCAGGCGCTGTTGTGCACAGATGCTCAGCGCCCCTGCGGCCATTGTCGCGCCTGCCGGCTGGTCGCTGCTGGCACCCACCCCGACCTGCGCTGGGTGGAACCCCAGGGTGGCTCACTCAAAGTAGACCAGGTGCGCGAGTTGACGCGCCAGTTGGCGCTCGCGCCCCTGGAGGGAACATGGCAGATTGCAGTTCTCGACCGCTTTGAGCTGGCCACGCAGGGAGCGGCCAACGCCTTGCTCAAAACGCTCGAAGAACCCCCGCCCTCTGTAATCCTGGTCTTGTTGGCCCAGCAAGCTGAGGCGCTCCTGCCCACCATCGTCTCGCGTTGCCAGGTCCTGGCGTTACGCCCCATCCCCCGGCAGTTGATAGAACAAGCTTTGATTGAGCGCTGGCAGGCGACAAACGAAAAAGCCAGGCTCTTGAGCCACATCTGTGGTGGGAGACTAGGCTGGGCAGTGTCCGCCACAACGACGCCAGCGTTGTTAGAGCATCGAGCTCAAAAGCTGGAGGATCTTTTCAGCTTGCTACACAGCAAGCGGGTCGCCCGCTTCGCTTATGCCGAGGCACTGGCGCGAGAGGATCCGGCGTCAATCCTGGAGAGCCTGGAACTCTGGGCCGGCTGGTGGCGAGATGTACTGTTGCTGACCAGTCATAGCTCAGTGCCTTTGACCAACATCGATCGACGAGCAGAGCTTGTTCAGGCTGGCGATTTGTGCAGCGTATCCACCGTACAGGCTGTTTTATCTGCGCTGCAGAACACCCTGAGTCACCTCTCACACAACGCCAATACACGCCTGGCGCTAGAAGTATTGCTCCTTGATTGGCCCTTCGTCCCATGATTTTCTCGTGGAAAATCAAAGAGGCAGCCATAAACTTGCTGCCTCTCTAGGTCGTTCGTCAGCCCAAAGGCACAAATAACTAGCGTCGACCAGCGCAGGAATGCCCGGTTTCGACAGGATTACCTCATACTGAGGAGTGCGCTGCACTCATCAGAGCTATCGGGAAATCAACGTGGCTCAATCACCAGCCTCACCGCGGTACGTTCCTGACCATCTATGGACACCTCGGTGAAAGCAGGCATACAGACGACATCAATGCCATCCAGCGCCAGGTAGCCCCGGGCAATAGCAGCAGCTTTAATAGCCTGATTTACCGCGCCCGCTCCGATGGCCTGTACCTCGGCGCGCCCATGCTCACGGACCACGCCCGCGATCGCTCCAGCAACTGACGTAGATCGGCTCCGTGTTGAGACTTTGATGATGTCCATGCTAGCGCCTCCTAGGCAGTGACTTCAGCCGAGCAATGTTGCACAGGCACACAACGCAAGAACTGAAGCAGAGATCATTGTCACCCCCGCAGACTGAGGAAATGATCACGATCCAGGCATCGAAGCTATTATTTCTATTTTACACCATTATAGCGGCAAAATCAAGAGCAACGCGCCTGACCGCACAATCTGAAGTGGTCACATCCTTCCTTAAAACCCGCGAGCGTTTTAAGGTTGAAGCACTCAATCCTATTGTCAAGATTGTCCAGATTTGATAGAATATGACTCGACTGAGTTTGGCATCGCCCTCCAAACCCCAAAGGGCAACAGCCACGATTGGGAGGCCTTTTACTGACACGCGTCAGCAGAGTTTTTCCTCGCTCTCTTCAGTGCATGCCAAACCCTAATCCACGATATATCTGCAGGTCCTAAGCGACTTGCAATCATGTTGGGCCATCGCGAGTTAGACAATTTTTTTTACTGTCGCACCGGCTACGCGCACGAGTGCTAGTCCAACTTGCCTCGAAGGAGCACCTAGATGAAACCGAACGAGATCTGGCAAGCAACATTGGGTGAACTGGAATTACAGATGACGCGCGACACCTTTAACACCTGGCTCAAGCCAACCCAGGTCATCTCTTACGAAGATGGTGTCCTCGTCATTGGCGTCGAGAACGGGTACGTCAAAGAGTGGCTAGGCAACCGTCTGCTGCCCACCATTCAGCGCACCGCTACCAGCATTGTCGGGCGCACGGTCGAAGTCAAGTTCGCGGTGTGGTCCAAGCAAAACCAAGCTACAAACTCACCTCCCTTGTTGAACGGTCTGGAAGCTGCTGCACCAACCAAGTCAGCGCAGTCACTAGCCAACGGCAGGTCTCAACTCAACGCACGCTACCGGTTTGACTCGTTCATCGTCGGCCCTAGCAATCGCCTGGCCCACGCTGCTTCGCTGGCCGTAGCGGAGCAGCCTGCTACAGCGTATAACCCGCTCTTTTTATACGGTGGCGTCGGCCTAGGCAAGACGCATCTCCTGCACGCGATC
>CBFDAD010000296.1:0-2650 GCA_965602705.1 uncultured bacterium | reverse complement strand
GCCCGGAATAGCGGTGGCTGAGTAGTAACCTCTACTCTTGATCTGATTCGTGTAGTAGTTGGTGTGCCTGCTCGATGTCGCGGTTGATCTGCTTCACCAGTGCCTGGGCATCCTTAAAGGGTTGCTCTGTTCTCAGGCGCGCGACAAAGTCGATCTTGAGCTGCTGACCATAGATTTCCCGGCTAAAGTCGAGCAAGTGGGCCTCGATGGTGCGCGGTCCGTTGTCGAAGGTGGGACGTGTGCCGATGTTGACCACTGCACGATGCCGCTCGTGGCATAGCCTCACCCACGCGGCGTAGACTCCGTGGGCCGGCACCGCGCGCTCGGCTGGCACTTGGACGTTGGCGGTTGGAATGCCTATGGTTCGGCCCCGTTGTGCGCCGACGACTACCGGCCCTTGCAGGCAGTAGGGGCGTCCCAGGCAGCGAGCAGCCAGCGTCACGTCGCCACTCTGCAACGCCCGGCGGATACGACTGCTACTGATAGGTTTCCCATCCAGTCTGAGCCGCTCTACAACGTTCATTTCAAAGCCGCGTTCGTTGCCCATTCGTTGCAGGAAGGGGATATTCCCTTCGCGGCGGTATCCCACGGTAAAGTCTGGTCCCACCCACAAATTGACCAACCCAACGCTTTTGATCAGCCAATCTATGAACGGGCCAGCCCGGGTCTGGGTCAATCCTGGTGTGAATGGTTGGATGATAATCAGATCGAGATCTAGTTCTGAGAGCAGTGCCAGTTTTTCTTCTCGTGTGGACAGGTAAAAGGGCTCTGCACCTCGCAGCACAACGTTGGGGTGGGGATAAAAGGTCAGCAGGACCGCCCGTAGTCTTTGTTGACGGGCGGTCTTGGATGCCTGGTTGATCAGGTAACGGTGGCCTCGGTGCACGCCGTCAAAATAGCCAATGGTTAGACAGGAGGGTTCGGGTTTGACTTGAGCCAGGTCTGTGAGGATCTGCATATAGATGTGATTATAGTGGCTGGAATACTTTGTGGGGACGCCAAAGCTGAGCATTCTCGTCGAATTTAAGCAGGGCTAGCAGCTTTTTTTCGGCGTCGTGGGCGGCATAGGCGCGACAGAGTTGGTCCGTGGGTTGAGTGATCAGTGCAGCTGGCAGGGGGTGACCGCTTTGCACCTGCCGGCTCTCTTTTTTCGCCAAGGTGCAGGCAGGCAAATGCTTCAATCCGGCGTCGATGGGTAATAGCAGATGACGCCAATCATCGTTGGTAACCGCTTGGGTGAGTTGCTCCATACCTATGGCTTGATCCAGACTAAAGTCACCACTAGCCAGCCGGGTTAACGCGGTCAGGTGAGCACCACATCCCAGGCATTCTCCTAGGTCGCGGGCGAGGGCGCGGACATAGGTGCCCGAGGAGCAGGTTAGTTCCAACGTTAGATCATAGCTAGTGTCTGCGTTGCGCAGCGGGTCTGTAGGGAGAGGGCACTCTGTTAAGTTCAACTCGTAAATCTCTACCCGGCGCGCCGCTCGCTCAACGGTGATTCCGCGTCGGGCCAGCTTGTAAAGTGGCTGTCCGTGTTGCTTGATCGCTGATACCATCGGCGGCACTTGCTCGATAGGTCCGCGAAAATGGGACAGGGCCGCTTCGACCTCAGCACAACTGACCGTGACTGGGGCTGTGGCCGTCACTGTGCCGTCGGCATCGTGACTATCGGTGCTGATCCCCAGACTTGCCACAGCACGGTAGCGTTTGCGTCCGGTCATCAGGTACTCGGTGATGCGAGTCGCCCGCCCTAAACAGACCAATAACACACCAGTAGCCATCGGGTCGAGGGTTCCTGCGTGACCCACGCGCCGGACGCGGGTCAGATGCCGTACGCGGGCCACCACATCGTGCGAGGTCCATCCCTTTGGCTTGTTCAAGTTCAAGATCCCGTCCATGGATTGCTGATGGTTGACCTTATTGCGCATCCCGGGTCGCATCACTTCCCAAGGCGACCGGATTGAAAGGTTATCGTCTATTCTCCCCGTTGCTCTCGCAAGGCGGATAGCAACACCGGCAAGATACGCGCTTTGGCGGCGTCTAGCGGTCCACTAATGGTACAGCCTGAGGCGGCTGCATGGCCACCGCCTCCCAGACTCAAGGCCAATTGGGCTACGTCAAAGCCGGGATCGGCGCGAAAACTAATCTCGACCTTGTTATCTTTTTTCTCGATAAAGACGGCCGCCATATGAATCTCTTGCGTGCGCACTAGCATACCCACTAAACCGGCGTCACCGTTGCCCTGATGACCGCAGACTCGACGGTCAGTCAGCGCGATTTCGCTCCAGGCCACGCCGTCTTTGCTTTGTATCCGGCTCAGCCCTTGGGCGAGCAATCTTAGTTCGCCCAGAGGACGCTTGTTGAACGCATTGTGGGTTACCTCGGATAGCGAAGCGCCTGCCTGCATCAATTGCATCGCGACTCCCATCACTTTCGGGGTGACGTTAGAGGTGCGAAAGCCCAAGGTATCGGTTACAATGCCGGTTAACAAGCACGTGGCGATTTCTGCCGCCTGCGCAGCGGAAGGCCGGTCAGGTGCGCTTTCACTTGCGCCGGTATGGTCAACGTCCGACGACGCGGGCAACTCGGTTAAGCGCGTTGTTTGTTGGGGGCCAAGTGGAACACCCAGGTGATCGAGCAAGGTAAAAAC
>CBFDAD010000295.1:0-2662 GCA_965602705.1 uncultured bacterium | reverse complement strand
CGCAGAATCGCAGCAAAATCAATTCGCCTCCCGAATATTGACAAGTGATCAACACGGTAGTATAATGTGGACAGATGTCAGACCTCTATACTACTAGATATCTCGTTTGCTACTCAGACCGCTTAAACCACCCTCAATGCAAAAAGGAGTTTCTGCTGTGCTTGATGTGTTGATTCGCAATGCCCGCATTGTTGACGGCAGCGGGAATCCCGGCTACAAGGGGGATTTGGCCGTGCAGCAAGATCGTATTGCGGACATTGGCCGTTTCCCCAACGCGCAAGCGGAGCTGGTGATCGACGCCGCCGGCAAGGTACTTTGCCCGGGCTTTATTGATGCTCACAGCCATTCGGAATTGGAGATGCTGGCCGGACGGCACACGGCAGGCGTGCAGATGGGCGTCACCACTGAATTCACCGGTCCTGATGGGTTTTCCTTTGCGCCCTTGCCACCCCAACGATTGACAGAGTATCGCCGCTACCTGCATGGCGTTTATGGCGATGCCGACGTCGGCTGGGACTGGCGTACTTGCGCAGAGTACCTCCAGCGGTTCAAGGGACAGGTTTATAATAACATAGTTCCCCAGGTGCCCCACGGTGCGGTGCGGTTAGCGGTCAAGGGATGGGCGGCGGGTCCAGCGAACGACGCTGAGCTGGAGGCTATGCGTCGTTTGACGCGGGAATGCATGGAAGCCGGTGCTGTTGGCTTTAACACCGGTCTGGATTACGTCCCTACGGCGCACGCTGACCTGAGAGAACTGGTTGAGCTGAGCAAGGTGGTGGCAGCGTATGGAGGGGTCTATGCCACCCACATGCGTGGTTATGGCCCTGCGGAGCGGGAGACGGCGATTGCAGAAACGGTCGCTATTGCGGAGCAAGCTGACATCGGCGTGCATATCTCCCACTTTTTTGGGGATTCACAGGTCTATGCCAGTGCAGAGGCGGCACGAGCGCGAGGGATTGACATCACCTGGGACGGTTATTCCTACATGGCCGGTTGTACGACGCTGGCTTTTGTGCTGCCGAGGACGCTTCAGACCAAGAATGTGTCTGCGTTCTTGAAAGAGTTAGAGGACCCCGGAATGCGGCGCGCGGCGCGTGTGTCGTTGGAAGAGCGGTTACCCGAGGATGGCCCGGCGTACTTTGCCTCCCTTTCCCAGCCGCACAACAAGTGGATGGAGGGAAAGCGGGTGCGGGCGGTGTGGCGTCGCTCCGGCAAACCGTTTGAAGACTTTGTCTACGATTTGCTCATTGATGAAGCGTTAGCGCCGGTGCTGGTTTACCCGTGGGTCGGCGAACCGGAGGAAAACGAGGCTCGCTTACGTAATACTCTCACCCATCCGCTGCACATGGTGATCACAGATGGGATTTACGGTGGAGGCTATCCCAATCCCCGGGGGTGGGGGACCTATCCACGCATTCTCGGGCGATACGTGCGGGAGAAGGGGTGGCTGCGTATGGAGGATGCCATCCGCCGCATGACGGGGTTCCCGGCCACGCGCTTTGGGCTGGATGACCGGGGGCTGCTACGGAGGGGCATGGCGGCGGACCTGGTCATTTTTGACCCGCGGACGGTGCGAGACCGGGCGACCTTTGAGGAGCCGCGTTTGCCACCTGTCGGCATCGAGCACGTCTTTGTCAACGGCGTCCCCGTCGTTGACCAGGGGCGTTTGACGAGCCGCCGTCCTGGACGCCTCTTGCGTTTGCACGGTAAATAGGGGGATCGCATGCTTGGGGATGAAATTGGCCCGGAACGCGACGTAAGGGAGCTGTTGAGTCTGACGGGGCGGGTCGCCATCGTGACCGGGGCGGCCGGCTGGCTTGGCTCAGCCATGAGCCGGGCGTTGGCAGAAGCGGACGCGACCGTGGTGGTCACCAGCAGAGACAGCCGTCGTGCTGAGGAGTTTGCGGCCACGCTGCCGGGGAGCGGACACGTCGGATTGGCCCTGGCTCTGGATGAAACAGAGACGCTGGACGCGTTTGTGCAGGAGGTAGCGGCAAGGTTCGGTCGCGTGGACATCCTCGTGAACAACGCTTACGGTGGCACTGCGCCGAGCATCGAGGGTGCGACGGCTAAAGACTTTGACCGTGCTTTTCACACCGGTGTCACCGCTTATTTTATGCTCGCCCGTGCCGTCGCGCGCCATCTACGCCAACGTGGAGCGCCCGGCTCAATCATCAACATCGCCAGCATGTACGGTGTCGTCGCCAGTTATCCCAGCGCATACGTTGGGCTGCCGATCAACAGCCCGCCGAATTATCACGCCTTGAAGGGGGGATTGGTCCATCTCACCCGCCATCTCGCCGCGTATTGGGCGCCCTATGACATTCGCGTGAATGCGATCAGTCCCGGCCCGTTTCCCAATCCACGGGTGGATGAGAGCAACCCCGGTTTTCTGGAACGACTGTGTGAGAAGGTGCCATTAGGCCGCGTCGGCCTGCCAGAAGAACTCAAAGGCGCGGTGGTCTTTCTCGCCAGCCCGGCAAGTAGCTTCGTCACCGGCCAGAATCTGTTGGTGGATGGCGGCTGGACGATCTGGTGAAAAACGAGGGTCGATTATAATGGCACCAATTTGGAGGATGTCAGACCTCTTTATACCGGTTCATTTTCCCAGGGTGTCCTATGTTTAATCTAGTTGGTCAAAAATCTGTGGTCGAGTCGATAC
>CBFDAD010000294.1:0-2669 GCA_965602705.1 uncultured bacterium | reverse complement strand
ACGGTCACTTTGTCGTTTACTGTTCGGCCCCCGATTATGGCCAGGGCACCAACACCGTGATGAGCCAATTTGCCGCTGAGACCTTGGGTGTGTCGCGGGCACAAATCGAGCTGGTTAACGCGGACACGGCGTTGACGCCCGATAGTGGTATCCAGGGCGCTTCGCGCGCTACCTATTTTGTGGGTGGGGCGGTGTGCCAGGCTACGCGGAGCCTGAAGCAAGAAGTCCTGGCGACGGCGGCGGAGCTTTTGGATTGTCCACCTGCCGATTTGACCCTGACGAACGGGGAGGTGATTTGTCGAGCCGGTCGTTCCAACTCCGTCTCGCTAGCCGAGGTCGCCCGGGAATTTGACCGCATGGGCAAATCCAGGAAGGTGAGGGGCGTTTTCGATCAATCTCCCTTGTTCCGGGAAGAGACGCGGCCGGAGTACGTGCCTTACTTTGTCACCGGCGCTCAACTGGCCGAGGTCATCGTGAACCTGCGTACGGGCGAGGTGCGGGTCCCGCGGATGGTGGCTGCCCACGACGTTGGACGCGCGATCAATCCCATCGATGCCAAGGGCCAAATCGAAGGCTCGGTGGTGATGGGACTGGGCGCTGCGCTGATGGAGGAGTATATCCCGGGGGCCAGTACGGGTTTTAGCGATTACTATTTGCCGACGATCCAATCGATGCCCCAGGTCGAGGTGATATTGGTCGAGGTGCCCAGTTTTCAAGGCCCTCTCGGCGCCAAGGGCTTGGGTGAGGCTTCAATGTTGCCCTCGACGCCCGCGATCATCAATGCTGTTTCCCGTGCGATCGGGAACCGCATCCGAGAGATACCCGCTACACCTGAGCGTGTGCTAGAGGCAATCCAAAGCCGGTCCCAGGATGGTGTGCCAGGATGACAGAGTATTTAACTCCCACCTCGATTGAGGAGGTGATCGGGCTTTTAAAAGCCTACCAGGGCGAGGCGCTCATCGTCGCCGGTGGAACAGACGTGATGCCTGACGTGCGTAAGCAAAAGATCCATCCGCGGTGCCTGGTGGATATCACCCGCGTCCCCGGTCTGGATAGGATCAACGTCACGGACGCATTCGTCGAGGTTGGGGCTGCGGTGACGTTTGCCGCGATCAAGGACTGCCCCTTTCTGAACCAGCACGTGCACGCGTTGACGGACGCCGCGCGCTCCGTCGGCACGCTGGCGATTCAGAACGCCGCTACCTGGGTGGGTAATATCGTGCAGGCGATGCCGGCGGCCGATGGCGCGATCATCGCCATTGCGTTGGAGGCGGAAGCACACGTTGTGGATGATCACAGTGCGACCTGGCGCTGTGTTGAATCGTTGTTCAGCGGACCCGGCGTTTCGACCATAGACCCTTCGCGCCAGTTCGTCACCCAACTCCGCTTCCCGCGTCCGGGGCCTTGGTGGGGCACGGCGTGGCGGCGCATTGGACGCCGTCCCTCCCTGGTCTTGCCGATCCTAAACTGCGCCGTCAAACTCTGTCTGGACGCTGGGGGGGCGCGCATCGCACACGGCAGCGTTGTTTTGGGGCCGGTTGCACCGCGTCCCTTTCGCGCGTGCGAAACAGAAGCGTTTCTGAAAGGTCAACCGCCCACGGCGGATGTGTTTGCGCAAGCCGCGCGCATCGCCCAGGGCGAATCGAACCCGCGCAGCAGCGTTATGCGTGCTTCGCGGGCGTACCGGTTGAGCATCATTCCGGCACTGGTCAGCGCTGCCCTGAGCGCTGCGGCGGAACGTGCTGGAAACACCAATCACGAATGAGGAAAGGAAGCATGAACCTGCAAAGTAATTATACCGAGTTCAACACGCCGCGATTTCGCAAGCTCTCCGACGATCAGTTAGAACGTCTCCATCACGCTAGCCTGGAGATCCTGGACCGCACCGGCGTGTGCCTGTACGACCAGGATGCCCTGGACCTGCTCAAAAAGGCCGGACTCGCGGTCTCTGAGGAGAATCGGGTACGCATCCGGCCGGCCCTGGTCGAGTGGGCGCTCTCTGTGGCACCCAAGCGCGTCGTCCTCTGCGATCGTAACGGCCGGCGCGCGATGCCGTTGGAGCGAAACAATGTCTTTTATGGCCCTGGCTCAGACTGTCCAAACGTGATAGATCATCGCACCGGCGAGCGGCACCCGGGGACGCTGCAATTCATCGAGGATGGCATACGGGTTTGCGATGCCTTGCCCAACATCGATTTCCTCATGTCTCTGTGTATCGCCTCTGACATCGATCAAGAGACGGCAAACCTCTATCAAATGCGCGCCATGTTGATGAACAGCACCAAGCCCATCCTTTTCGTGACCACCGAGTTTGAGAGCTTTGTGGACGTGATCGAGATGGCAGAGATCGTGGCTGGCGGCGAAGAAGAACTACGACGCAACCCCATCTGTGGCTGCTATATCAACGTCACCAGCCCGCTGCGCCACAACGCTGAGGCGCTGCAAAAGCTCCTCTTTATGGCTGAGAAAGGCTTGCCCACCACCTACACGCCCGTCGTGCTGCGGGGAGTTAACGGGCCGGTCACTGCAGCCGGTGCCATTGCGCTGGCCAACGCCGGCGAGTTGGCGGGTCTGGTGCTGGCACAGCTTGTGCGCGAGGGGACGCCCGTCATCCTCACCGGCGGCGTCAACGATATGCTGGACATGCGCACCACGGTGGACAGCTATGG
>CBFDAD010000293.1:0-2683 GCA_965602705.1 uncultured bacterium | reverse complement strand
GTGGACCCGTTCAACCCAACGACGGTTTATGCCGGTGGTTCCGAAGGCGAGTTGTTCAAGAGCGCCGACGGGGGGCAGACCTGGAATGACCTCACAGAACGGCTGCCCGTCCAGGAGTATTCGCGCTCCACTATCTGGGACATCATCCTCGACCCGGTTACGCCGGAGACGATTTACCTGCTCTGCGAGCGGGAAGGAAGCCTGGTCAGCCAAGACGGCGGCACGAGTTGGCGTTTATTGGGCAAGCCGGGGGAGCTGGACTACCCGTCGTTCACGGCCATGGCCGTCGTCCTCGGCGAGCGGCCGATCCTGGTCGCTGGCATCAGAGATGAGGGCGGCTGGAGGTACGCTCCTGACTAACGCCTCCGCTTCTTAAAAACTGCCACCCGCTGGCAAATCTATTGACGACTCTTGGTGTTGTGGTATACTCTGGGGCGGTGTCGCTCGGCATTACAGCGTGCGGATATCGCACAGCAGAGCGCCCGACAACACATTCAATCTTTACAGGTAGGTCTTTGTTCCATGAAGAGAAAACGTCGTCGCAGTACAGCCAGGGTGAAATTGGAGGACCGCAAAGCAAAGGCAAAATCCGAACGCCGCAAGCAGCTCTTGACCGCCGGTATGACCGTAGCTGCCTTGATGTTCGTCGGCCTGCTCGTCTTATTGGGCGCACGGTCCGGAAAGAGTGGGGGGCAAGTCACGACCGAGGTTCAGGACGTCGAAACGGGCGTCACCGAGGATGGATTCCCCTATCAGGGGTCACCAGACGCGCCGGTCAAGCTGGTCGAGTATTCGGATTATTTGTGCGGGCATTGTGCGAACTTTGCCCTGGAGACCGAGCCACGGCTGATTAAAGAGTACGTGGCCACGGGCCAGGTACAGTACATCTATCACTACTACGCACTGCAGCAGACGTTGCTGGCCGAAGCTTCTCATTGCGCCGCCGACCAGGGTCACTTTTGGGAATATCATAGGGTCATGTTCGCCAGCCAGAACCGTTTTGGATCGGTCAGCACCATGGAGGAATTGCAGGCGCTCTTGATCGAGTTTGCCGCACAAGTAGGGCTTGACACGTCCGAGTTTGAGACGTGCTGGAGCTCTCACCGGCATCAGGACGCGATTATCGAAGCCGCAACGTCGGCCCGAGAGAGCGGGGTCGGGAGTACACCCACTTTTTCGATCCAAGGCGAGCTGTTCGTGGGCAACCAACCCTATGAGGTGTTCCAACAGGCGATTGAAGCGTCGCTGGCAGGCGAAGCAGGGTCAAAGGCAGGACAATGAGTAAACAGATGGCGTTGGATACCTACGGTTCAAGATCGGCGCTGCGGTTACTAAGAATTCTGTGCCTGGTGGGGCTGGTGATCGCGGCTTATCTGACGATCACTTATACCCAGAACCAGGCCCCGTATTGTGCGGGCTATGGGGGCTGTGAGTCGGTCCAGACCAGCGCATACATCACCATCATCGGCGCTCTGAAGGTACCTACGCTGGGCACGATCGGTTACGTCTTGCTGTTGGCACTGACCATGCTGCGGGGCCGTTTGGGTGACCGGATCGAGTTTTATCTGCCACTGCTCACTTATGGTGCGGCCTCGATCGGCTTTTTCTATTCCGCTTACTTGACTTACCTGGAGGCGTTCGTCATTCGCGCCTGGTGCTACTGGTGTCTGGCCTCGGGCATCCTGATGGTAGCCATTTGGGCCCTCTCGATCATCGACCTGCGCCGCTCCTGGTTTGAGACTTAACTTTACAAAAACCCCATCCGTTTCTGCATCCGCAGCACCAAAAATGTGAGCCACGGCGAAGGGTTCTTTTTGTCGGCAAAGGACCAACCTTTCCAAGCGCGGTACATCGAGCTGGCGGTGTAACGTCCCTGCTCGTCGGCCCCCGCGATGACCGCCTCCAGCATCTCCTGTAACCGCGGGTCGTCGCGGGCAAAGGGGAAACGGCTGAGCACCTCCACGACGTGCAAGACGTCGTACCAGACAAAGGGGTATTTGAGCTTGCGAAAGTCGGTGCCGACCCCAAACAGGTAGAGCTTGCGCTCGCGTTGGTGTTCCCAGTGCCACAATAGCATCTCCGCGCCCGTTCGCGTAGCCGGGCTGTCCAACAGCTCCGGCACCAGCGACAGCGCCTTCAGCGCGTAGACGTTGGCGATGGGACAGGGGTCCGACCTGCGGCCCGGCCCCTTGAATTTTCCCAGTTCCGGCGCGGCGACGCAGCGCCAGCCGTTCTCGTCCACCAGGCTCACCACATGATCCACCGCTCGCCTCACGCGCTCGTCCTCGCCCAGTCCCAGCGCCAGCAGGGCGTAAAGCAGCGTCGGCGCGTCGCACGCTATCCACGTCCACGCGTCCTTGCCTGTCCCGCCGAACGCCTGGGGGATGTTCACCACGCTCTGAAAAGCGCCCTGCGGCGACTGGTGAGCCATCACCGCCTCGATGCCGGCGGCCATCTCTGCGGCCCGCACACCGAAATCGGCCAGCGTGCTGAATTTGTAGATGGGATGGCTGGCGTCATTGTGCCGTTTGAGGGGACGATCCCCCCAATTGGCCGTCTCGGCGATCATCCCCTGTACCTGGGGATGGGCCAACATCTCGGCGCGGGCTGCCTGCGCCTCGGCGTCATCCGTGGGCCGGTTGAGCAGGTCCACCATGGTGCGGTAGCGCGTCCAGGGTTCGTC
>CBFDAD010000292.1:0-2686 GCA_965602705.1 uncultured bacterium | reverse complement strand
GCACAGACCGGGGACATGGTCTTTGCGCCTTCGGAACTGGTCAGCTATATCACACAGATGATCACGTTGGAGCCGGGCGACGTGGTGATGACCGGTACACCGGCCGGTGTCGGCCCGTTGGCAGCCGGAGATGTGGTGGAGGTGACGATTGAGGGGATCGGCACTTTGTCCAATCCGGTGGTCGCTGCGTAAGGTTTTATGCCCCGGCCGAGGGTTCGTTGGCTGAAATTTCCTGGTCGTCTCTCCGCGCCACTGCGATCATTCTGGGCCCACCGTCCCCATAGGGGCTCAAGTCATAGTCGCTATAGAGCGCCTCTACGCTATAGCCTGCTTTTTCCAACAGCAGCATCAGTTCGTAGCGAAAGACGTAGCGCAGGGTCATGGGTACGACGATCCGCCGGACCTCGCCGTTTTCCAGCAACTCGTCATAGATGTAGGTGATTTCCTGGCGTTGTGTGGCCCAATCAATGCGACAGGCGACCAGCTTCATGATGCGGTGATGGGTGTCTGGATCGAATAAAGTCTGCTCCAATGTGAGGCGCGCGTCAGCGTCTTGATAGGCCAGTTCGTCGCCAGCGGGCAGGTCGATGATGAGTCGACCACCTGGTGCCAGGTGCCGGGCCAGGTTAGCCAGTGCGGCCAGTTGATCAGCGGTGGTCAACAGGTGCATAAACGTGTTAATGCTAATGATGACCAGAGCGTAGTGATCTGGCAGGGTTACCGTACGCATGTCCCCCTCGATCAACTGTGCCTGGTCGCCGACCTTGCGCCGGGCTAACGACAGCATGGCCGACGAAGTGTCAATGCCGGTGGTCTTGATCCCGGCTTCGACCAATGGCACCATTAAGCGTCCTGTGCCACAACCTACCTCCAATACTGGTCCATCGGCCTGGCGGGCAAAGTGCAGGTAAAAGATCAGGTCGGCCGTCAGGTCGGCGTGCTCCAGGTCATAGAAACGCGCCAGTTTATCGTAGGCGTCCATCTTGTGCTCCCTATATCCAGGCTATCAAAAAACAAGTGTATCACAATTGGCCCATAGCCGCTAGCCGTTGTATAATCTGTTCCAATGAACCAAAAAACTCACCCCAAGGAAGAACCCACTCGCGGGCCGATCAAGCCTAGTCTGACCGGCATGGCCTACGGCGGCGCGGCGCTGGGGCGTTACCAGGGCCAGGTTATCTTTGTGCCGGACGCCATCCCTGGTGAGACGGTGCTGGCTGAGATTATTGAGGACAAAGGGCGCTTTGCCCACGCCCGGCTGTTGGAGGTCATTGAGCCTTCGCCTGACCGGGTAGCACCTCGTTGTCCTCACGTGCCCGAGTGCGGTGGCTGCCAGTGGCAGCACGTCGGTTACGCGCGCCAATTGGCGCTCAAGTCGGAGGTGTTGCGGGACCAGTTAGCACGCATCGGCGACGTCGCTGACCCGCCCGTGCGCCCCACGCTGCCTGCGCCCTCGCCGTGGGGCTATCGCAACCGGATCACTTTCAGCGTCGCTGCCAGCGGTCGGCTCGGTTTTCAGAGAGCTGCCAGCCACGACGTGGTGCCGATCGAGGAGTGCCACATCGCTGATCCGCGCCTCATGGCGTTGTATGACGACCTCGACCTCGATCTGCCCGATCTCGTCCGTCTCACTTTGATGGTCGGGAGTGACGACGACGACCTCTTGATGGCCTTTGAGACCGAGCGCGACAAGCCGCCCCAATTACACGTTGACTTTCCTATCTCGTGCGTCCATCTGGTGGGTGGGACTGAGGCGATCCCCGTCAATCTCATCGGTAACAATCACGTCACCCAGCGAGTGGCTGGACAGGCCTACCGGGTGTCAGCCGGGCGTTTTTCCCAGGTGAACACGGCTGTCGCCGGCACGCTGGTCGAGCTGGTGCTCGAATGGCTCGATCCGTCTCCCGGTGACACCATCCTCGATGCTTACTGCGGCGTCGGCCTCTTTACGTTGCCCTTGGCCGAACTGTCCGGGCTGGTCGTTGCCGTGGAACTCGATCCGGGCGCGTCCGAGGACTTGATTTTGAACCTGGGTGAGATTGAAAACGTGGAAGTGATCCAGGGACCCGTGGAGGCGGTGTTGCCCGACCTGGTAGAAGAGGAGACGTTGCACGGTATCGTGGTTGACCCACCGCGCCAGGGTTTGAATGTGGCCGTGGTAGATGCGCTGGTGACCGGTGGCCCGTCCCGGATAGTCTATGTGTCCTGCGATCCCGCGACGTTGGCCCGCGACGTGAAACGGCTGGCGCGTGGCGGTTACGTCCTGGCCGATGTCCAGCCGGTTGATATGTTCCCCCAAACCTATCATACCGAGACGGTGGCACTGTTGACCCGCTAGTTTTCCTCTGTTCGTTTACCTGCGCTTCACCTTTTCAAATCTGCCAAGTTCGGGTACAATATTGGGGTGATATTTTACGCAGGAGAGTGATTGCTAATTGCTGACACAATTGATTCATAACGGGGTGCTAATTCCCTCACCGTCCTCCCCGCGTCATCTTGTTCTTCTGGTGCGCGGGGAGTCTGTTCGGTTGACACCCAGACAGGAAGAGATGGCGTTGGCCTGGGCCAAGAAGCAGGGCACCCCCTACGTAGAGGACCCTGTATTCGTCCAGAATTTTATGGATGACTTTAGCAAGGCGCTAGGTGTTGACCTGCCTTTGTCCCTGGAAGAGGTGGATTTCACGCC
>CBFDAD010000291.1:0-2706 GCA_965602705.1 uncultured bacterium | reverse complement strand
GTAATCAACCCCGGCCCTTTCGAAAACCTGCACCAGCGCCTTGGTGACCTTTTGAATCCGCGGGTCATAGGAGGGCGAGCAACCAACAAAGTAGAGATACTCCGCCTCGGGCTTGTCACTCAGCAGTGGCACCGGCAAATCGCCGACCCATGCCGCGCGGTCGTCTCGCGGGAAACCCAGGGGATTGCCCTGGGTAAAGGTCGTATGCAGGGCCGACTTGACCGTCTTGGGGATGCGGCCCCCCTCAATGATGACGCTGCGCAACCCGACGATCACCTCCATCGGGTTCACCTCTTTGGGACAGCGGGCGGCGCAGGTATTACAGGTCGTACAGTCCCACAGCTCCTCAATCCCGTCTAACTCGAAGTTGTTGTCCGAAAGCAACAAGTGGTAAATCAGGTCACGGACGTTCAAGACGGTTTTGCGGCTGACCGGGCAGCCACCCGTACACTTGCCACACTGGATGCAGGCGAACAGACCGTGCTCTTGAGCAAACTGCCGTGCTTCTATTCGCATCTCTAGCCCCCAATCTCGATCTTTTCAGAACGTTGTTTTGCTAATTGAATCACTACGGCCGACGCCGACGCCTTGGCGTGGGCGACCGTGTCAGGAATGTCCTTGGGTCCCTGGCAACAACCGGCCAGGAAAACACCGGGGACGTTGGTCCCCACCAGGTCCATCTTGGGATGGGCCTCGTTGAAAAAGCAATCACAGCCCAGATCCAGCATCCCAGCCACGGCGCCGGCGTCGACGCGCGGCTTGATCCCCACCGCCAGCACCACCAGGTCGGCCGGTATCTCGACTGGCTCACCCAGCAGCGTATCCTCAGCCCGCACGATCAACTTGTCACCGCGCTTGATGATCTCCGAAGGATTGCCGCGCCGGTACAAAGCTCCCTCTTCGCGCACCCGGTCGTAAAACTCTTCAAAGCCCTTGCCAAAGGCGCGGATATCCATATACAGCACCGTGACATTGGCCCCAGGCAGCTTTTCGAGGACCATGTGGGCGTGTTTGGCGGTGTACATGCAGCACACGCTGGAACAGTAAGGATTCCCGACCTGCTTGTCGCGCGAGCCGACGCACTGGATAAACACCACTTCCTTGAACTGCATCCCGTTCAACTGCAGCTTGCCCTTGGTCGGTCCCGACGCCGATGCCAGCCGCTCAAACTCTAGCGCCGTGATCACATTGTCGTAATCCCCGTAGCCAAACTCGGGCTTTTCGCGCGGGTCAAAGGGGTCAAAGCCGGTCGCGACCACGATGGCGCCCACATCCAGCTCGACCGACTCTTCCTCTTGCTCAAAGTCGATCGCGCCAGCGGGGCAGGCGCTCTTGCACAGGAACTCCTTGCCGCACTTGCCGCGCGTCAGAAACAGGCAAGTATCGGGGTCAATGGTGTACTTGAGCGGCACGGCCTGCGGAAAGGGCACGTAAATCGGCGACCGCTTGCCCATCCCGGCGTCAAACTCGCTGCTAACCCGCCCGTGCATACGGCAGGCCTGGGCGCACAGCCCACAGCCAGTGCACAGGTCTATGTTCACGTAACGCGGCTTTTTCTTGACCGTCACCCGAAAATTGCCTGCCTCCCCTTCGACGCTCAGAACCTCGCTATAGGTCAATAGCTCGATGTTGGGATGCCGGGCCACGTCCACCGTCTTGGGCGTCAAGATGCAGGACGAGCAGTCCAAAGTAGGAAACGTCTTGTCCAACTGCGCCATGCGCCCGCCGATGGACGGCTCGCGTTCGACCAGATAGACCTGAAACCCGGCGCTGGCGATGTCCAGCGCCGCCTGCATACCGGCGATGCCACCGCCGATGACGAGGGCCGCAGGGGATGCACCTTCTTTGTTTCGTGGCACGTTTTCTTTTGCCATCATCGCTCCTGATCAGTAGAGTTGTCTTGATCTACAAAGTAACCCGGTTTAGTATACACTATCTGCACCTGAATCGCTATGGGGCCTAGACCCTATTCAAACACCGTGAGAACCCTATATTGGAGCACGCACCCCGCCGGATTTGACAACAAGCGTGAAACGTGAGGCGTGAAACGTGAGGCGTGCTATAGTTGTCACGCGCATCTCCCCACAGGGCATTCACCCCGTGGGGAGATGACGAAAGAAATGCCTCTTAGGTCACTGCAACACAACCAGGACCAGGATGACGCCCGTGCCCTCGGCCAGCGGCTCCAACGCCTTGCCGACGATGGTGCCGGGGCGATAGATTTCGACGCCGCCCACGTCAACAAGGCCGGCCCTCATCGCGTGGCCCACCAGCGAAGCGGTCGTCAGCAGGTCGCCCGGCTGGATGGGGCCGTTCTCAGCGCTGACCTTGACCGGCACGATACCAGCGATGGCCACGGGAATGGTGTCCTGATCCCCATCGGAGGCCAGCTCAACGATCTCCACTTCCTCTGTCGCTGAATTGCGAACGATGCGCTCATCCGCCACTTCCTGGGCCGACGAAGATTTATCCTCGTCATAGTCGGCGCCGGGTCGGCCCACAAAGCCCGGCTGGGTGGAGTAGACCCCGATCACGCGGGTGTCATTGGGCTGGCTGGAGAGCGCCACGGCCCGCACCTGGTCCGCGCTAATGACCAGAACGTCACCCGGCTCATAGTCCGCACGCGCGCCCGTCACCGCGATCATCTCGGCCAGGTCCGCGCCGCCGCCGGTGAAGCTGCCGTCAGCCGTCACATTACCATCGCCC
>CBFDAD010000290.1:0-2714 GCA_965602705.1 uncultured bacterium | reverse complement strand
GGCGTGGAGATGGGCGTGATAGACAAACGCGGCTCCTTCTACAACTATGGCGAGCTGCGCTTGGCCCAGGGACGCGAGAACGCCAAAGCCTTTCTGCGTGAGAATCCAGAGATCGCCAGTGAGATCGAATCGCAAATCCGAGTCCAATTCGACCTCACCCCTCTGGAAAAGGATATCACCTCGGACGACGACTATGTCGACGAGCAAGAAGAGGAACTGACCGAAGAGGCCGAGACCGCCGCCGAATCTGATACATAGGGTATTCGAAAAACATCCCTCCCAGCTCATATACCCAGCTTTCCCTGCCTGTGGTATACTTGGGTCGATGGCCGCAAGCGATTTCACGGACACTTGGGCGCAGGCCTTTGACCTGGAGCGTCATTATAAAAGAATTGTCAGTCTGGTACCCAGCCTCACCGAGACGCTATTCGATTTGGGCTGCGGTGAGCGCCTGGTTGGCCGGACCGATTATTGTATTCATCCAGCCGATGCGGTAGCTGCTGTCCCCAGCGTCGGCGGCGTCAAGACCCCGAATATCGAGGCCATACTGGCACTCAAGCCCGACCTGGTCCTGATGGATCAGGACGAGAATCGCCGCGCTGACGCCGAAGCTCTGATAGCTGCTGGCGTGCAGGTTTTTGCCACCGCACCGCGCAGCGTTCAAGATGCACTGAACGTGCTGTGGGATTTGACAAGCTTGCTAGGGACCACCGCCCAAGCCGGCATCCGCATCCAGGCCATTGAACGCGCTTACGACTGGACTCGGGCCGCCTCCCAATCTCTGGCGCCGATGCGTGTCTTTTGCCCTGTCTGGCGTGATCCCTGGACGACCTTCAACGCTAACACTTTTCCTCACGACCTGCTGCGCACTTGTGGCGCTGAGAATGTTTTTGCCGACTGCGAAGCACGTTATCCACGCGTGACCCTCGACAAAGTGACCGAGTGTGCCCCCGACCTGATCTTGCTGCCCGATGAGCCTTTTGCCTTCACTGCCGCCGACGCGGCTGATGTGAAAGCGCACCCCTCTCTAGCCAAGACGCCGGTGCGTTTTCTGGATGGCAGCTTGTTATTCTGGCCGGGCACCCGCTTGGCCCGCGCGTTGGCCGAACTGCCGCCCCTGCTGCGCCCTTGACCTCCCGTGGCGTCACCTGTAAAATAGGGACGATCCTTGCCATCATTGATAAGGAGACGCCGAGATGCTCTTGTGGCTGCGCACCTACGTCTGGACATTCTTTTATGAAATGCTGGCCGTCATCTTGAGCGTGCTGGTTGGCATTGGTATGATCGTCAGCGCTCAAGCAATGATAGATCAACAGCCCTGGGTGGTACTCATCCTCGGCTTAATCGCCAGTGTGATCGCCCTCAGCGTGTGGTGGCGCTACGCGAGCCAATTCGTGGCTGAGCCCGACCCAGTCCTCGATGACCCACGCCCCTTCAGCGCCCGTCTGGCGGCGGACATGACCACCGCCCTCTTTGGCGTCGGCATCGTGACCCTTTGCGTTGTGCAAATTACCACGCTCGGAGAACCGCAGGTTGGATGGGCGTTGATCGCAACCATCCTGGGTGGACCTTTTATCGCCCTGGGACTGGTCGCTGCCTGGGAACGTTGGAACAAGCGCACCTTTGGCTCACCCTCGTAAACTCGGCGTTTTAGCTTGACATGCCTTACCCTTTCGAGTATACTTTTGTGCCGAACTGACCGTTCTGAATGAATCCAGGTCAGTGCGACGAGGAGTTAATCCTTGAGCCAATTAGTTCGTGTCAGGAGCCGTGCGGCGGCAGACGCGGGAAAGATGCGATACACTTTTTTTGCCGGATCTTTGGTGCATTAGCCCAAAGGTCTTTTTTTACGCCGCGTGCCCACTTACCCTGCACACCTTGCTTGCGCTCCGATGTATCAGTGGGGGCAATTTGATGACAGCGTTTCTTGAAAAGCTGCAGTCAGCTCAGGTTGCTAACAACTCTTGGGTCTGCGTGGGCCTGGATCCCGTCCTGGACCGGATGCCAGAGCCGCCGCTCAGGCAACGCGATACCTTTTTGCCGTTTCTCAAGGCCATTGTAGACGCCACCGCCGACCTGGTCTGCGCCTATAAACCCAACCTGGGCTTTTACCTGGCACATGGTTCCGCCGGTGTCATCGCGTTGGAGCGCATCAGCGCCTACATTCCCGACCGCATCCCGATCATTCTCGATGGCAAGTTCAATGACATCGGTCATACCGTTCAGGCCTACGCCCAGGGGGCCTTTGACAGATTGGGGGTCGACGCCGTCACCGCCAATCCTTATCTGGGTCAAGACGGCATCGCGCCATTTCTTTCCCACGCTGACAAGGCCGCCTTTGTCCTGGCGCGCACGTCAAACCAGAGTGCACGAGACTTGCAGGATCTCCGATTCTCCGAGCCCCCTGGCCCAGTTGAACGGGGCATTGAGAGCACGGGATTGGAGAATCCGACCTTGTACGAGATCATAGCCCAAAAAGCCACGGCCTGGGACCAACGTTTTCCGGGGACCTGTGGCCTGGTCGTCGGCGCGACCTATCCCCAAGAACTGGCGCAAGTGCGCGCGCTGGCACCTGACCTGCCCTTCCTCATCCCCGGCATCGGCGCCCAAGGGGGCAATCTGGAAGCCGCGGTGAACTATGGGCCGACAGGACAGGGCGTAGGGCCGGTCATCAATACGTCACGAGGGGTGCTGTACGCCTCGTCCGGGGACGA
>CBFDAD010000289.1:0-2741 GCA_965602705.1 uncultured bacterium | reverse complement strand
CCGCATGGTAGTGGGTAAACACAATCTGTTGCACGCCTCCGGGACAGTCGCTCCTGGCAAAGTCGGTGATTTGAGAGGTTTCTTCTGGAAAAGGGAGCGTGTCAATGAGGATGCATCCCTCTGGGGTGACAATCAGCCCAGCCGTGACCTGAGCGTAGAGATCGCTAGTAAAGATGTGAATGTCCCTCGAAACGCGTTCTTGTTGCATCCTTTTCTAGCCCTCTGTTAAGCGGATTTTTATTACACAAGCCAGCATAGCACAAAAGAAAGGCCTCTGTCAAGGGGGAATTCGCTAGTATACAAGAGAGCCGCCCGGAACACCCCGGGCGGCTGATAAGTTCAGCCCCGCCATGCCGTGTGTCGCATAGTTTTGAACCTGCTGTCGCAGGTGGGAACTTACCTGTTGGTTTTGCCTTGCCTGAAGGCTATCGCATCCCCTCTAGAGCACAGTTCCCTTTTTATAGGTGTTGGCTCAAAACGTTTGAGCGAATCACGTACACGGCAGGGTTGACCATAATATAACATGTTTTTCCAAAATGGGCAAATGCCCGGGCTATTTCGGAATGCGACGCGGGTGCGTTTACTCCTCTGCCAGGCACAGGTGCAGCTCTTGGAGCTGCTTCGGATCCACTGGCGACGGCGCGTTGGCCATGAGGTCGGCTGCTTTTTGGGATTTTGGAAAGGCCATGACTTCTCGAATGTTGGGCTCGCCAGCCAGTAGCATCACCAGCCTATCAATGCCGGGGGCAATGCCGCCGTGCGGTGGCGTGCCGAATTCAAACGCCTCCAACATGTGGCCAAAGCGCTGCCTGGCATCTTCCAGATTCAGCCCGATGAGCTCAAAGACCTTTTCCTGTACTTTGCGTTGGTGGATTCTGATGCTGCCCCCAGCGGTCTCGTATCCGTTGCACACCAGGTCATACTGTTGACCGTGGGCTGCGCCGGGGTCGGTGTCCAGCAGTGGGATGTCCTCAGGCATGGGGGCTGTGAAAAGGTGATGGCTGGGGTCCCAGCGCGACTCTTCTTGGTTCCAGGTGAACAGCGGGAAATCCAGAACCCAGCAGTAAGCCAGGACGTTGGGGTCACGTAGCCCCAGCCGGTCGCCGAGTTCTAGCCGCAGGTGGCTCAACGCTTCGGCCACCGTCGCCGGCTGGTCGGCCACAAAGAACACCAGGTCGCCTGGCTTGGCCTGTGCTCGCGCGAGCAGTTTCTGGACCTCTTCCTCGTTCAGGAACTTGGCAAAGGAGGAGCGCATTTGTGGTTCACCACTGTCCGTCGCTTTCAGCGCCAACCAGGCCAATCCCTTGGCCCCTTGCTCTCGCACCAGTTCTGTCAACTCGTCGATCTGCCGGCGGCTGTAGTTGGCGCATCCACCGGCGCAAATGCCCTTTACCTGTCCGCCGCTGGCAACCGTGTCCCTGAAAACACCAAACCCGCTCCCCGCGACCAGATCTGAGACGTCGAACAACTCCAGTCCGAAGCGCACGTCGGGCCGGTCCGTGCCAAATCGGTCGATAACTTCTTGGTATTTCAGGCGCGGGAAGGGCTTGGTCAGCAGGCGTTTGTCGCTCAGTTCCTCGACGATGCCTGTGACCAGCGGCTCGATCAGCGTCAAAATGTCCTCTCGCTCGACAAAGCTCATTTCCAGGTCGAGCTGGGTGAACTCGGGTTGTCGGTCTCCACGCAGGTCTTCGTCGCGGAAGCAACGGGCGATCTGAAAGTAACGTTCGTAGCCAGCGACCATGAGCAATTGCTTAAGCTGCTGGGGGCTTTGAGGCAAGGCGTAAAAGTGCCCCGGTTGGATGCGGCTGGGCACCAGATAGTCCCGCGCCCCTTCAGGCGTGCTCTTGAATAGCATGGGGGTCTCGATCTCGACAAAATCGCGCGTGCTCAGATAATCGCGGATGTACTTGACGACTTTGTGGCGCAGGATCATGTTGCGCTGCATACGGGGACGTCGCAGGTCCAGATAGCGGTAGCGCAGCCGCAAAGCTTCATCCACGGGTGAGTCGTCGTTGGTTGAAAAAGGCGGCGTCTTGGCCGGGTTGAGCAGCTTCATCTCTGCGGCTGCGACTTCTATCTCCCCGGTGTTCAAATTAGGGTTGTCCAGCCCTTCGGGACGCATGCGCACCGTGCCGCGTACTTGCAGCACATAATCGCCCCGGACGTTCTGGGCGATGGCGTGGGCCTGGCTCGACACAGCCGGGTCAGCGACGACTTGGGTTTTGCCCCAGCGGTCGCGCAGGTCAATAAAGATCAACCCACCGTGGTCCCGGCGGCGGCTGGTCCATCCAGCCAGCGTGACGGTCTGCCCGGCGTGTTCACGACGCAGTTCTCCGCAATTATGTGTCTTTAACATCGTCTGACTCCTCTTGGTGGCAGCGCATGTGAATAAAAAAAGCCCCCGACTTGGGGGCATTTAGTGCGAAAAGCTGACTTAAGGCGCTAGCGACGCAGCCGAAAATCTGAGCACCGCCCCCGGCGGTCCCGATTATCGTCGCTATTATTGAATACGTGTCGCTCCAACCAACTCATAGCACCTTCTCCAGGTTAGATCGATTATACCACGTAGATCGGTCGAGGTCAAGGCTTACTCGAGCGTGCGTCTCACGCCAATTCTTCCGCAAGAAACTTAAAGTCTGCGAGAACCTTGCGCACCAGGTCGGCCATCCGCCGCCGGCGGCGGTGCCAGTCTATGAGATACAAGACTTTGGCGGACAACGACTCACCGCGCAGGCTGT
>CBFDAD010000288.1:0-2798 GCA_965602705.1 uncultured bacterium | reverse complement strand
GTCGATGATGCCCGACTCGCGCGCCCCCGGACGTTTGCCCGAACACGAAGCGCCGCAAATGTGCATCCGGATCTCAGAAGAGGCGTTGCCGCCCAACACCGAACGGTCCTGGATGAGCACCACGCGCGCCCCGTTGCGCGCAGCGGCGAGCGCCGTGCAAACCCCGGCTATCCCGCCGCCCACCACACACAAATCAGTCTCTAGCGTTTCCACCGGCAACATGACCTACCCCCGTCGGACCCGTCTCCCATCGCGTGAGTTCTCAGACCGGCTGACCGGCTTTGATCACCACGTACACCTGACGCAAGGCCGAGATATCGACCAGAGGGTCTGCATCCAGCACAACCAGATCGGCCAGTTTACCCTGCTCCACGGTACCGATCTGGTCGGCCATGCGCAACAATTCAGCAGCGTTGCCGTTGGCCGTAGCCAGCGCTTCAGCGGGGGACATCCCGGCCACGACCATGCGCTCTAACTCACTGACCAGGTTATCGGACAGATTAAAGGGCGTGCCGCCATCATTGCCCGCCGCGATGCTCACGCCGGCCTCCACAGCGCGGCGGAAGCTTTCTATCTGGGCATCGGTAGCGCGCTTGGACTTTTCAATCATAAAAGCAGGTATGCCGGAATCTGGCCCAGCTTGGATAATGTGGTACAAGGCCGCCAAGGTAGGCACAAAGAACGTCCCGCGCTCCAACATCATATCGATGGCCTCGGCATCTAGATAAAAGCCGTGCTCGATAGAGTCTATACCAGCGCGAACCGCGTTTTTGATCCCCGTCGTGCCCTGTGCGTGCGAAGCGGTGAGCTTACCGGCCTTTTTAGCCTCCTCGACGGCCGCGCGCATCTCCTCGCAGGTGAGTTGGGCCGAGCCGGGCTCGACGCCCAGCGTCATCACGCCGCCGGTGGCCATCAATTTGATGACGTCAACGCCAGCCTTGAGTTGTTCGCGAGCGCCTTTGCGGGCCTCGTCAGGGCTGTCCACCTCGCGTCCCATCAAGTAGCCGTGCCCCCCCGTCATGCACAGCAGCTTACCGCTGACCAGCATCCTCGGCCCCTGAATCAAGCCCGCGTTGATGGCCTTCTTTAGCCCCAGGTCGACGCCCTCACGCCCGCCCAGGTCGCGCACGGTAGTAATCCCCGCCCGCAGCGTGGCCTCGGCGTGCATGGCAGCAACCAGCACATTCTCGGTCAGCGAGCGTCCCGCCCACGCTGCGCCGGGGTCGGGGCTGCCATCCAGGCACAGGTGAGTGTGGCAATTGATGAGGCCCGGGATAACGGTCTTGCCCGCCAGGTCCAGGGTCTCCTCGGCCAAAGATGGCACCACGGCGTGAGCAACGGCAGCAATGCGCTCGCCCTCGATGCGAATGGCGGCGCTTTCCCACACACGCCCGGTCCCGTCAATCAAACGCACGTCCTTGAGTAGCATCGTCATCTCTCTTTCCCTTTATCCTACCGGCGGTAAACGCCATACTCTAGCGCCGTCTTGAACATGGCCACGGCGTTCTGCGGCGGTACCTCGGCCTGCACGTTATGGACCGGAGCGAACACAAATCCCCCACCGGGAGCTAACTCGTCTATGCGACGCTTGACCTCGTCCACGACCTGCTGAGGTGTGCCAAAGGGTAGCACGGCCTGGCTATCGCACCCCGCGCCCCAGAAGGCCATGTCCCGACCAAATTCCTTCTTTAGCCGTATCGGATCCATGCCCGCCGCCGAAACTTGGACCGGGTTCACGGCATCTACCCCCATCTCGATGAAATCGGGGATAAAGGGCGCAACGGCGCCATCGGTGTGCAACAAGATGAAAGCATCGCACCTGGACCTGGCAAAATGACACAATTTCATCATATAAGGCTTGAGCATCTCGCGGAACACCGACGGCCTCATGAGCGGGCGGTCCTGCATACCCAGGTCCTCTTCAAGATGCAGCACGTCAATGTATTGACCAACGGTTGCGGCATAGTGCTCAAAATGCTTCAGGTTCGCCTCGAGCAGCTTCTCCAAGAGCGCGTGGGCGAGCTTTTTGTTCACCAACAGGTCCATCAAAAAAGTCTCCCACCCGCGCAGGACCTGACCGGCCTGCAGCAGATGGCCGCCAAAGAATCCAACCAACGCATAATCGGTGTCCTCGCGCAGCGCTTTGGCCTCCTCAGCCATTTGCTCGTAGCTCTTGTCGAGATGGCCAGGGCGGTCATAATTCACGATGTCATCCATGTGCTGCTCGATATCCTTGACACTGGTCGCATCGGCCAGGGGCGCGTACACGGGGTCAAAATAGAATCCCCGCTTGGGCATCTTCATCGTGACGTGCCCCTCCGCGTTAAACGTCACCCGGGAACCATCCTCCTGAAGCTGCGGCCGGAACTTGGCCGGTAACTCAGCGGGGGAGCCATCGCCGAGGACACCCACCCGCCATTCCCTGGGCTCGTAAAAGACCGGCCTGAGATCAATCCCCAGCGCCTGACGCACATCCTCCTCAACCACGGCGGTCTGCTGAGCAACGTCCGCCACGCGGGTTGTGCTGGGCGCCAGGCCTAAATGCCTTCTGAAATCCTGGTAAGCCACCGCCATAATCGTACTATCGCCGGTGCCCCCCAGGTCAATCGGCACCCGATCGGGCTCTTGGTGACGCAAAGCAGCCAGCACTCTCTCTCTGTGATTCATCACGTCCTTCCTTTCACTTGAACCCTAGCGCGCCCCGCGCTTGCCGATGTAACAGGTCCACCCGCAGCGTGTCTATGACAAACCAGATGACGTTCATTCAAGCCTCCTCACCCTGCGAACTGGGGTAGGAA
>CBFDAD010000287.1:0-2819 GCA_965602705.1 uncultured bacterium | reverse complement strand
CGTATTGCGCGTTTAAATTTGCGTGTTTCACACGAGCTACAATACGCAACGCGTAATACGCTAATCAAAATCAAAGCGCCACACGCCGATGGCGAAAAAGATCGCGCTAAAGACCAGCAAGGCCAGCAGTTGGGTGGTGATGTCGGCCAATCCTCGCCCGCGGACCATCAAGTCCTGGTAAGCCGTGATGGCCCAATGGTGGGGCGTCAGCCGGCTGATGCCGCCGAGTTTCATGGCTTCCAACGCGAATGGCGGGAGAAGACAGCCCCCCAGAAAGCCCAACAACCATATTCCCAGGTTGCCCATAGTGCTGATCTGCCCCTCGGTGCGGGCAAAGGCGGCGACGAGGACGCCAAAGCCCGTGGAGCAGAGGGCCAACAGCAGCGACACCAGGACCAGCGCCAGTGGGTCGTTCCCCAATGTCAAGCGCTCCAACCCTACCATAGGCAACAATAGCGCGCTGATGGCAAAGAGCACGACGATCAGGATCAAGGCCATGATAAAGTTAGGCAGCATCTTGCCGGCAAGCAGCGCGGCCTTGCTGATGGGCGCGGCCAACAAGCGGCGAAAGCTGCCCACTCTTTTCTCGCTGTAGATGGACAGGGCGGTCGTCACGGCTATCCCGAAGACCATGATGATGGTGTAACCGGGGACGTTCTGCTGGACCCAATTAGGGTTCTCGATCGCCTCTTCCAGCCCCTGGGGTTGTCTCTTTTCGATGACCACCAGCGGCGCGGTCTTGCTGCGCTCGAACTGGCTCATGGCCTGGGCCACGTTCCTTGCGGGCGTAAAGACCTGCAATTCGGAAGGTCCGGTGGCCTGCATGTCGCCCATTTGACTCAGACTGGCGATGAGTTGGGCCTGCAGCGACCCGTCCTGAGCCACGCCGTTGATCACGCGCAAAAACAACTCCGTTTCCGTATCGCTGGCGTTGGGGTGGTTGAGCAGGTGCAGCGTTACAGGGCGTCCCGCGGCGGTGTCCTGGCTAAAGCTCGCCGGGATCGTCAGCAGGTTATAGATGGCCCGGTTTTCCAGTAAATCCCGGGCCTCGTCCTGTTCGTGCAGCTCGACGCTGACCCCGCCCCCCGCGTTGAGACCGTCTATCAAGGCCTGGGAGGCCTCGCCATCGGGGTCGAGGTTCACCACCGGGAGCGTGGCTGGCTCGTCGCCGCTCTCCATCGGTGAGGCCGTCATACTGATCGCAAAGATAAAGGCCAGGGGGATCAGAAACATACTGATGATCTCGCCCCGGTCCTTGAACAAAATCTGAAGGTCCTTTATGGCAACGTGTAATATGCTCATCTTTTTCACTCCCGCAGCTTTTTGCCCGTCAAGTGCAAAAAGACGCTCTCCAGGTTGGGTTCCAGGATCTCCAGTCCGGTGAGGGAAATGTCGCGCTCGTTGAGAAAGCCCATCACGTTGACCACCGCTTGTTGGCTATGCTCGGCCTCGATCCTGACGATGGTGTGACTGGGGGCCGGCCCAACCTCGGGTAGCTCGGCCTCTTCCTCCCCTGGAGCCGGTGGGGGCGGAGCGGGTTGGGGTGCGACGCTGGCCGTCTTGACCGCCGGCAGGGCGGACAGTTGGTCCAGTAGCGCGTCGTCCACCCGGTGCAGGCCGATGTGGATCACACCCCCACCCAGTATGGCAATCAGGTTCTTGACGGTGTCCAGCGCGATGATCTCCCCCTGGTCAATGATGGCCACACGGTTGCACAGCAGCTCGACTTCTTCCATATAGTGGCTGGTGTAAATGATGCTCATGCCCCGCTCGCGGTTGAGGCGCATCACGCTTTCAAAGATGTGGTTGCGGCTCTGGGGGTCCACGCCGACGGTGGGCTCGTCGAGGAAGAGCAGTTTGGGCAGGTGCACCAGCCCGGCAGCGATGTTGATGCGGCGCTTCATGCCGCCGGAAAAGGTCTCGATGGCGTCATCGGCGCGGTCGGTCAGGGCCACGAGGCGCAGCACGTCGTCCACGCGCTCTTTGAGTTCTTTGCCGCCCAGGCCGTAGATGTGGCCGAAAAAGTTCAGGTTGGCCCGGGCGCTGAGGGTGGGGTAGAGGGCCAGGTCCTGGGGCACCAGGCCGTTGATCTTTTTGACCTGATCCATCTGGGTGGTGATGTCATATCCGCCGATGCGCGCCGTGCCCGAGGTGGGCGGCAACACGCCTGTCAACATCGAGATGGCCGTCGTCTTGCCGGCGCCGTTGGGGCCCAGCAGGCCGAAGACCTCACCCTCTTCGACCGCAAAGCTGATGCCCTTGACCGCTTCGAAATCTCCGTACTTTTTCACGAGGTTTTCCACTGCTAGAATAGCAGGCATTGGACGCACTCCTTTCCTCACTGTCATAGACGGCTAGCGAATCAAGACTTGATTTGGTCCCTGGAAGTCAGTATGACCACCTCCTTTAAAGGCAGGCGCTTCTGGCGCTTGCTGCCTTGGCTTCGTGCCAGACAGGAAGCGTTGTCAAGCGGGTGCGCCTGACTTCAATATCATATAGCAACGGCGTGGTTATCAAAGAGGATAAAATTATGTGATGTATTTGAGGACGTTGGTGTTTTATTGTACCATAAAAAACCCGATGACCGCAACAGGCATCATATGCGCGTAGGCTCTTTGTGCTTGACAGCGACGATTTTTGGCGTATAATACATTCAGTCGCTTGAATGTAATTGCGATAATGGAAATGAGTGAGTACCAAGAGCGAGCCCGGTTGTTTTACATTCTCTCCCACCCGGCGCGACTGCAAATTCTGGACATCCTACGGGGGGGCGAGGAATGCGTGTGCCACATCCAGGCGATGCTAGGCAAACGCCAGAC
>CBFDAD010000286.1:0-2833 GCA_965602705.1 uncultured bacterium | reverse complement strand
GCCCATGTTGTCCTGTCTACTGAACTTGGCGCTGATTTCTAATCCGTTCTGAAACGGGGATCGTGCATCTTTTGCCTGGTTTTGCAGGAACGAAATCTTGCCCGGATCTATTAAGGATCGGCCACTAAACAAATTCCGCAGATGAGTTTTGCTAAAAGGATCGAGATAGAGTATCCTGTGCGCAGCGAGCGCACAGGAGGAACAGATGCTGAAACCCTATCCGGTCGAAATCGAACAGATGATGCAAGAGTTCTATGCGACGCTACGGGAGAAAGACCGGCGGCGTTACGCGGCCATTGAGGCCCGGAAACTGGGCCACGGTGGTGTGAGCTACATAGCGTGCGTGTTGGGCTGCGACCGCAACACCATCCAAGCTGGGATGAAAGAGTTAGAACGGCTACCCGAGGCAGAAGCGATGAAGAATCGCGTGCGCAAGCCTGGCGGTGGACGCAAGCCATACGATGAGACCTACCCTAACATAGATGAGCAATTTCTGGCAGTGCTGCGGAAGCACACGGCGGGCGATCCGATGCGAGACGACGTGCGCTGGACGAATCTGACGCCCCGAGAAATCGTTGAGCGACTGGCCGAACAGCACCAGGTCCAGGTGAGTGAGACTGTGATCCGCAAGTTGCTCAAGAAGCACAAGTATCGGCGGCGCAAGGCCCAAAAAAACGCACGATGAAGCAGGTGCAGCATCGCAATGCGCAATTTGAGAATATCGCACGCTTGGAAGAGCGCTACAGGGCGGCAGGCAATCCAGTGATCAGTATGGACACCAAGAAGAAAGAATATCTGGGCAACTTTTATCGTGATGGGCATCTGTACACTCAAGAAACCATCCTGGTCTACGACCACGACTTCACCAGCGCTGCGGAAGGCGTCATCATCCCCCACGGCATCTACGACCTGCAACGCAACACCGGCTACATTCATCTCGGCAGCAGCCATGACACCAGCGAGTTTGCTTGTGCTTGTCTGCGTAGCTGGTGGTACCAGCAAGGACGTTTCGATTACCCTAACGCCATCTCTATTCTGGTGCTCTGCGATGGCGGCGGCAGCAACAACAGCCGCCACTACATCTTCAAACAAGACCTGCAAGCGCTCGCCGATGAGATCGGCATCGAAATCCGCATCGCGCATTATCCGCCCTACACTTCCAAGTACAACCCGATCGAACATCGCTTGTTCCCGCACGTCACCCGTGCTTGTCAAGGTGTGGTCTTTAAGAGCATCGAGTTGGTCAAGGAGTTAATGGAAAAGACGCACACCCAGCAAGGACTCAAGGTCACGGTGCAGATCATGGACCAGGTCTATCAAACCGGCCGCAAGGCTATCAAAGATTTCAAAGAGACTATGCGCATCATCTTCGATGACTACTTGCCTCAATGGAACTATACCGCCGCCCCAAACGCGGAAGTTATTTGACGGCCAATCCTTAGCCAGCATGGTGCCCCCCAGACAGCGCGTCCTCCAATAACACCTGCCCTTCGTAGAGGGCGCGCCCGATGATGACGCCACTCAATCCCGCCTGATAGGCACGTCGTACGTCCTCCAGACTGGCGACGCCGCCGGAGGCGATGACGTTCAAACGGTGTCCTGAGCTGGTCAAAAGGTGTGCCGTCGCTCCGACGTTGAGGCCGTTGCCCGTCCCGTCGCGACCCACGTCGGTAAAGATGACCCAACGCACCCCCCGGGCAGCCCATCGCCGGGCCAGTTCCACCGCCGTGAGCGTCGATGCCTCTTGCCATCCGTGGGTGTGCACCTTGCCCTCGCGGGCGTCAATCGCCACAGCGACTCGTTCTGGCCCAAAGGTTTCCAACGCCGCCTCGACCAGCGTTGGGTCTTTCACCGCCGCCGTGCCGACCGCTACCCGGCTCACGCCCACGTCTAGCGCCCGGCGAATCCCCTGCAGGTCGCGCAGACCGCCGCCGAACTGCACCCGCAGACCGGTGGTCAGGATGCGTTTCAAGGCGGCCTGGTTCTCCTGGCTCTGTTCGCCAAAGGCCCCGTCCAGGTTGATGACGTGCAGCCACGCGGCGCCGGCCGCCCCCCAGCGCTGGGCCACGCTCAGCGGGTCGTCGGCGTACCGGGTCTCCTGGTCCGGGTCTCCCTGCTTCAGACGGACGACCCGGCCGCGTCGTAAGTCAATCGCTGGATAAATTGTCCAAGGGCTCATTTTACGCGCTCCACAAAATTCTCCAGGATGTGCAGCCCCACCTGCTGGCTCTTCTCCGGGTGGAACTGGATACCATAGATCTTCCCTCGACCAACAGCCGAAGGAAAAGGTCCCCCATAATCGGTAACGGCCAGGGTGTGTTCCGGCCGTCCCTGGCAGTAATAGGCGTGGTTAAAGTAGGCCCACGCACCGTCCGGCAGGTCGTAGAACAAGGGGCTCTTTGCTTCGCAGACCGGCTCGATTTGGTTCCATCCGGTGTGGGGAATTTTGAAACCCACGGTGACGATGGCGTCAGGGAAGCGGACCACCCGGCCCGGCAGGAGACCCAGCCCAGCGTGGCGTCCCATCTCCTCACCTTGTTCGAACAACACCTGCATGCCAACACAGATACCCAGCAGCGGTTTCCCCAGTTCGACCACCCGATGCAACACGTCCACCAGCCCAGCACGGCGTAGACCGGCCATACAATCGCCAAAAGCCCCCACGCCCGGTAATACGATCTTTGCGGCGGTCAGGATGGTCTGGGGGGCGCGGGTCAGCCGTACCTCGGCGCCGACGGCCTCCAGCGCCTTTTGTACCGAACGCACGTTTCCGGCTCCATAGTCAATCAGTGCAATCATAGCTTGCCTTTTGTCGAAGGAATCGCTTCGCTCC
>CBFDAD010000285.1:0-2846 GCA_965602705.1 uncultured bacterium | reverse complement strand
TCGACCGTCACCGTGACCGTCCCGGTGATCTGGCCGGGGATAGGCGTCGGTGTCGCCATCAGACAGCGTTGGGCAGCATCGGTTCGCTTGGCTTCTATGTCGGTGTCAGGACGCAATTGCAGCGCCTGGCCGTATTGCGCCTCGGCCGGGCACCATTCTTGTAGATCGGCCATCGCTCCGGCCCAGCCCAGGTAGGCCTCGACCAGTTGGGTAAAGACGTCGCGATAGTCGGGATACGACGCATAGAGTTGACTCAAGCGGGTCGTACACTCTTGCCAATCCACTCCGCAAAAGTTAAGGGCGTTCACGTAACGGGCCGCCAATTGGCGCTCTGCTTCTAATCCAGAGTCCAGAGCGCCGAGCGCGGCCGCCTGGTCCAGATAATAAATCGCTTCCTCAAGCCATCCCTCGTCCAGGGCTTGGCGACCGAGGGCAACCAGCGCCGTGTGGCGCATATCATCTGCATCTTTAGCACGGTAGGCGGGATCCAGCTTCCACAACTCGTTTAGCGCTTCAATGGTGCCCTGCCAATCCCGAGCGTCGAAGCGCTCTTGGACGTCGACAAAAACATCCTGGGCCGTCCGCTCGATGACCTCGACAGTTGGTGTGGGCTGGGGGGTCAGCGCAGTGACAGCCGTAGCGTACGCTTCGGCTGCGTCGGGGTAACCGGGCTTCAAGCTGTCTGCCTGGCGGCAGGCGGCCGCCGCCAAGGCCCATTTTTCCTCAGCCAGATAAGACTGGCAGCGGGCAAACTCGGCGTTGGCCGTGGCCTCGGCGTTGGCCTGCCATTGTTTCTTTCCCTGTGATGCACCTAAATAGGCAGCCAGGACCAACAGCGATAGGGCCAAAAGCAGGGCCAGAGCAACCCATACCAAGGGCAGCAAGCGGTGACAGCCGGCACGCTTTACCGGCTCAGGGTTAGGATTGGCACCGCACTCGGGGCAAAAGAGCGCATCGGCTTGTAAGTCAGCGCCACATTCAGGGCAGCGCATAAAGTCTCCTTGTAACAAACGTGCGACCGCTGGGGATGTCCCTGGGTCAGCCGGGGGGATTATAGCTGGGTTTGCGCGGCTTGTCCAGCAACCTTGACTGGCTTCACCGACAGTGTTATCATTGAGCTACCGAGCCTCAAAAAATCTCGGACCCTTTTAATCTCTTGGCGTAGGCCTGGCTGCACTATGTACCTAGACCCATCATTACAACCGCATCGGCGACGGCGTTCCTCGCCTCGCCGCATCATTTTGTGGCTTTTGTTGATTCTGGCTGGTCTGATCGTCTTGAGCCGGCGCGAAGAAATAGCACAGCCGTTCGTGCCCACGCCCATCCCGACGCCAGGCGCTTTTGTCTTTGCGCAACAGGCGGAAGCAGCTTATGACGAGGGTGACTTGCGGGAGGCCATTGATTACTACCGTCAAGCGACTCGACTTGAACCCAACGAAACCGCTTGCCGTATTCCTCTCTCCCGGCTGCTAATCTTGACCAATGATCCAGAAGCAGCGTTGGAGCAGGCAGAAAAAGCGGCCGAGCTGGCTTCCGACAGCGCGCGTGCTATGGCGGCGTTGTGTCAGGCGCAGGATTGGAATAACCAGGTGGCCGAGGCCATAGAAACCTGCCGCCGCGCCATTGAACTTGATCCTAACTATGCCGAAGCTCATGCTTACCTGGCAGAGGCTTATACTGACAGCATCATCAGCGGCGATTTTGTCGTCGGCTGGCGCGAGGTGGTGCAAGAGGCGGAAAAGGCGGTGGAATTGGATGCAAGTAGCGTAGATGCTTACCGCAATTTAGGCTACGTGTGGAACAGCCAGGGCTATTATCAAGATGCCATCGCCGCTTACAATAAGGCGCTCGAGATTAACCCTAATTTAAGCTATCTCTACATAGAATTGGGGCGCAACTATCGCGCGCTGACCAGTTATCACGCCGGTCGCTACGAGTGGGCTGCGGCTGAAGCCAGTTTGCAAAATGCCATCGCTAGCCTGGAAAAGGCCATCGAAGTTGATCCCCAAAACGCCGAGGCCTACGAGGAATTGGGATGGATCTATTATGGCAACGAACAGTTAGGTTTAGCGCAGAACAGGCTGGAGGAGGCTGTCGAAATTGACCCCAACTTTGCCCGCGCCTGGAGTCGTCTGGGTTACACGCGCTACCGGCGACGCAATTACGAGGGGGCTGAAGAGGCGCTGCGCGAGGCGACTGAATTGGGTTCTGACGAGATTGAGACCTATTACACGCTTGGCCTGGTGCTGTACTATCTAGAGCGATGTGAAGAGGCGATGCCGTTTTTCAATCAGGCCCTGGCCATAGACCCTGAGGACCCCAACGCGCTCCAGGGCATCCAGTATTGCCTTGAGGCCGAACAAGAGGAAGCTGGACAAACGCCCTGAAATTCAGGGTCAGCTTGGGCTTGCTCTATTTCATCGATAATGCTATAATGAAGTTGTGTTTTGGGCGCGTAGCTCAGTTGGTTAGAGCGCACGGTTCACATCCGTGAGGTCGTGAGTTCGAGTCTCTCCGCGCCCATTTTTTATTACAAGACTAGCCCCCACTATGCCGGGCCGGTTACCTTCCGAGGGGTCAGGCGCGGTTCGGATTCTACTTTATCCTCTGGATTGACTCTTTATCTCTCATCTCACCTGTTTCCGTTGGAACGACGCGTTATACCTTGGTCGTCAATCTCGGCCAGGCTTTGAACCGTCGGCTAAGCATGACAAGTCAGGGAGAAAAAGATTCCGAGCCCGGCTGCTTTCCCATTGGTTGGAAAGCCGACACATCGAAAATGCTCTTTGATGGGCGCACGGCTGATTGACTTGGCAGAACTGGAGCAGACGCTAGTAGATGCTGCT
>CBFDAD010000284.1:0-2859 GCA_965602705.1 uncultured bacterium | reverse complement strand
ATCGGCATCTTTTTCGAACCGTCCATTCAAGGCTGGTTTATCGAGCATGCGATGGAGGTCATCCACCTAGCCAACGCGTTTTACACCATTGGCTACTTTCCGGTGCTCATCATAACCGGGGTTCTGCTTTATCGCTGCGCCCCAGACCACTTTCAAGTCTTTAAACTCACTTTTCTGCTCGGTCTAGGCTGTGCACTTGTGTGCTTCTCGCTGTTTCCGCTGGCGCCACCCCGCATGCTACCCGTGTTCGGTTTCGTCGACACCCAACGGGTCTATGGCTCCAACCTGTACAACCACAAATTCGTCGTGAGCTTTTACAATCCATATGCGGCGATGCCCAGTCTGCACTTTGGATGGGCTCTGTTGGTGGGGCTTATGGCTTTCAGTTCCGACCGCCGCTGGTTAAAGGCCGTGGGCGCGGTGTACCCCTGCTGCATGGCCCTCGTTATCATCTTGACCGCGCATCACTATTTCCTGGACGTAATAGGAGGAGGCGCCGTCGTTGGCCTGACCTACGCTTTCCTGGTCAAGATAGTTCCGCGCGTCTCTTATCGGGAGACGACCAGAGCAGAACACCCCAAACACACCTAAGGACAGAGCCCTGAACCAACCCAGGCATTCCAACAGACAGGAGAACCAATTGATGAATGCAGTAAAAATATCCCGTGTCTCCAAGACCTTTGCCACAATCCGCGCCGTAGACGATCTGACTTTTGAAGTCGATAGTGGCGAGATTTTCGCCATGCTCGGCCCCAACGGCGCTGGCAAGACAACTACGATCCGCATGGCATTGGACATCCTCAAGCCCGACCAGGGCAGCATCAGCGTCTTTGGCGGCCCGCTGACCCAGGCCACCAAAGACCGCATCGGCTACCTGCCCGAAGAGCGCGGCCTCTACCGTAACATCACCGTGCTCGATTGTCTCACCTATCTGGGCACGCTCAAAGGCATGGACGCCAAAGCCGCCAAGCAACGCGCGAACGCATTACTGGAGCGGGTGGAGCTAGGCCCCAACAGACTGCAAAAGGTCAGCGAACTCTCTCGAGGTATGCAACAGAAAGCCCAGTTCGCCTCCACCATCCTCCACGACCCCGACCTGATCATCGTTGATGAGCCCTTTTCCGGGCTGGACCCGGTGAACACCCAGCTCGTCAAAGAGATGATCTATGAGATGAAGGCCGCGGGCAAGACAGTCATCATGTCCACGCACATGATGCACCAGGTGGAAGAGATGGCCGACCGCTTGTTGATGATGGATCACGGGCGCCGGGTGCTCTACGGGCCAGTGGATGAGGTTCGGGAGCAATTCGCTATGAACGCCGTCTACGTGGACGGACAGGGTGACTGGGCCGCGCTGTCCGGCGTTTCACGGGTACAAAAGGATGGCAAAGAAACCGAATTGTTCCTCAAGGAGGGCATGTCACCGGACGATCTGCTGGCCCAACTGGTTGGCAACCCCGCCTACCAGGTCACCCGCTTTGAAGTGGCAGTGCCCTCGTTGAACGATATCTTTATCACCGTCGTGGATCGAGTCCCGGGAAATGGCCGAGCCTTGGAACGCGATGCACAGGAGGGTCAGGCATGAATCGGATTCTGCTCATCGCCCGGCGCGAGTTTCTCAGCAACGTCAAGCGCCGCAGCTTTCTGTTCACTGCCTTTGTGCTACCATTGCTCATCATCGCGGCCCAGTTTATCGTGGGCTACTTTGTCGCACAGCAGAGCGAGACGACCGGTACACTGGGACAGATCGGCTACGTAGACCGCACGCCGGATCAAATCTTGAACCTGGCCCTGGACAAGCCCGACGAGTTTCGCGCCTACGCGGACGAGCGAGCAGCAAAGGCCGCGTTGCTCGCTGATGAGATCGGCGCCTACTTTGTCGTGCCATCTGATTATGTAAAAAACGGGGTTGTCCACGCTTATACCGACAAAGAGGTCCCGCGTGGCATTGAGATTCAGATGACAGATTTCCTCACCAGCAATCTGTTGGCTGATTGGCCAACTGAGCGCGCCACGCGCCTCCAAGCGCCGCTCAACTTGAGCTTCTCGACGCTAGACGGAACACAAGAGGTCCACGACGATGAGTCGGCCATAGCAGCGATTCTCGTGCCCATCCTCTTTGCGGTACTTTTTATGATGTCCATTTTCACGACGTCAGGGTTCTTGCTGCAAGGCGTGGTCGAGGAGAAAGAAAACCGGTTGATGGAAATACTGGTGACATCGGTGACGCCGCTGCAGATGTTGTGGGGCAAGATTCTGGGTCTAGGGGCGCTCGGCTTGCTGCAAATCGCGGTGTGGGCCACAGCCGGCGGCCTGTTGATTTCCCAGGGCTCCAGTCTCTGGTCGGGGTTGGAGAACATCAGCATTCCTACGCCGGTGCTGATAACAGCACCTGTTTACCTGCTACTAGGCTATCTGCTCTACGGCACGCTGCTGGCCAGCATCGGTGCCGCGGTCACCTCGACGCAGGAAGGACAGCAACTTTCAGGCATCATTAGCTTTATCGCCGTCATCCCTATGATAGGGATGGGCGCGTTTCTTAGTAACGCTAATGGCCTCCTCCCCACCGCGACCAGCCTGTTTCCTTTTACCGCACCGGTCGCGATGATGTTGCGCCTGCCCTTTGCGGACGTGCCCCTGTGGCAACTGGGTCTGAGCCTCGCTCTGCTGGCACTGACCGTACTGCTGGCTGTCTGGATCGCAGCCCAGGTCTTTCGCATCGGCTTGCTGATGTACGGCAAGCGGTTGGGACTGCGGTCCCTATTCACTGCGCTGCGTCAAGGGTTAGACATCGTTCCAGACAACAAGGAGAAAGAAGCCCAATGAACAAGATTTGGACGGTCGTACGCCACGAAATCT
>CBFDAD010000283.1:0-2890 GCA_965602705.1 uncultured bacterium | reverse complement strand
AACGTCCGCCAAAAGGCCATACTCGTGAAAACTAAGGTCGTCGGACTTGCCCACCAAAAAGACGGTGGGATCGTAGACGCTAGCCCACACGTCCGCAGCAGGCACCCCAGCGACGTCAGTCTGGCGCAAAAGCCGGGTGATGAGCAAAGCCAGTTGCGTCTCGCGGGGGTGTTTGAGCCGCAGATTAATGCGCCCGTACCACATCATGGCACGGAAGTAACGTTGCAGTCCCTCGTCGCGGGTATAGTGACCGCGTGGCACGTACTGGCTATAGTCTTCGCAGTAGAACTTGGCCGCCTGCTCAGGCGTAGCGTCAGGATCGCAGAACAGACGCTCTTCAAAAGCTTCGGGCAAAGACAACAGCGGCGACATGTCGATGCCTTCGTGGGCGTCGATCAACGCCAGCTCGCGGCTCACCTCGTCCGCAACGGCGTTGGGAATAGGCGGCGGGGCGGCCTCGATCAATTGCTGAGCCACGACAAAGTAGCCCCATACGCGCCGGGCCGGCTCTTCCAACGACGTGCCGATCACCGCCAGGTATTGCTCTTGGGCCGCGTCCGCCAGAACTGCCGTCAGCGACGAGATAGCCGGGGCCAGCCGTTCCCGTTCCAAATCACGCAGCAGTTTGTCAAAGAGCAGGTGATAGACGTGATAGATCGAGTCCGTCGTGATAAAGACGGGCAACTCCTGGTAGCGGACCTGTTCGTACAATTGGAAGAACTCAAGCCAGCGAGCCGGCCCGACGACGAACCCATTTTGGCGTAGCAACGCCTCTTGACCCGGGCTAAATGCGAACTGATCGGCGTTAATCAGCGCCGCCAGGTCCACCGGCAAGCCATAGTCGGCCTGGGAAGCCAGGCTGGCGGGCAGGCTGGCGGGCACGTCCTGATAAAAGCGGGCAAAGCCCGGCGAGCGTATCCCCTCGGGGATTTCAACCGGTTCGGGGGGAACTGTTGGCGCCAGCGGCTCAGCCGTGTTGGTCGACAACGGTTCGGACGTGTCGGTCGGCAGCGGTTCGGCCGCGTCGGTCGGCAGCGGTTCGGCCGTGTCGGTCGGCTCCGGCGGCTTTGGCGTCGCCGTAGGCGGGGCGCTGGTAGCGGTCGCTTCCTCGGTCTGAGCACACGCAACCACCAGGCTGAGGGATATCACCCCTAGGATTATCAGGCTCAAAGAGCGATACAACATCTTCTTCATTTTTTAACCTCCATTACCTAACCAGAATCTCAAAAATCTCGTTGCCATCCAGGTCGGACAGAGCCAAAGCGACCAGGCGACCGGGCGGGCTACGCCAGTCTAATGTAAACCCAAAACCGTTCCAGCGCCAGACAGCCACGTGGCGTGCCGGACCGTCGCGCCCGCTGTCGTAATCACCTTCCAATACCACCAACTCGTCCCACCCGTCGCCGTCCACGTCCCCTGTAGCGAGCTGGACGATGGGCACAGCCAACGCTGACCCGGCCCACAGTTCACGGTAACCGCGCTCCGTAGGTTGGGCCTCTACCAGGATAATATGAGCGCTGTCACCCTGCGCGTCCCGGTTGGCGGCGATGGGACTGGGCGTGTCAGACCACTTCATGATAGGCCAGTCCCGCCAGGGCCGCCAGACGAGCAAAACGCATTCGGGGATGCCATCGCGGGTCAGGTCGGCCTGGGTGGCGGCGCGGATGTGCCAGGGAAGGGACAAATTGGCCAGCGGGCAGGCTGAAGGATCGGGTGGATCGGCCTCGATCGAGCCTGGCACGTTGATTCGCACCTGAGGAAAACTGCCAAGTGGAACAAAGGTGCCCGTGTGATAGGCATAGCCGTGCCAGACACGAGGGAGACTCAATGGATCCCAAAAAGCTCCCCAGGGATCGCCAGATCCCGGGTTTTGGTCTGGATCTGGCGACACCGCCCAAAGCTGGGTGGCGCTGGGTCCAGGCGGAGCAAAATCGGATCCACTGAGACTGGCAACCAGGGCGAATGCTAGTAGAATCAAGGTCACAGCCCGGACGACTTGCATAGCACCTCCTTGTAACCATATTTTACCATAGGTGCGCCACAAGCCAATTGGCGCTTGAGAGACGAAGAGCAGACCATTACCTGGCGCACAGGCGACGTTTAGCCTGCGTAGCAGTCGACGGACATACTCCTCGACTCATTTGAAACGCACCCTAACCATTTGAGGCCCCGCCTTTGCGGCGGGGCCTCTTTGGATTACCAGGCGATGAATCTATGATGCAGGGACGAACGGTCAGCTAAGCTTCTGTTGCAGCTTGCCCATCTTGCTAACCACGCTATCGTCCACGACTACGTCGCCGACACGCAACACCACCCCACCCAGTATAGCAGGGTCGGTCTTGAACTCGATATTGGCCTCGGCGCCCAATTGTGTCTGCAAATGAGCGCGATAGGTCGCCCGGTCGGTCTCACTCAAGGGCAAAGCGCTAGTGATCACAGCCTTCTCACCGGTCAGCGCGCCTACCTCGTCAGCCACCCTGACCTGACCAGCCTTCAAGCCGCTAAAGAACTCGGCGACCAGTTGCATCTGCCGCCGCTCATCCAGCGCTTCGCCGACGAGTTGGTTAGCCGCAGCTAGGGCCAGTGCCGCAATCTGACCACGCATCTCGCCCAACAGGCGATCGCGCTCGGACTGGGCTTCAACCCGGGCTTCGTCGAGGACCACTTGTGCCTGGCCCCGCGCCGTCTCGACGGCCTCGGCAGCCTCGGCCTCAACCCGCCGCTTAGCCTCGGCCACAATCCCCTGCGCTTCAATGCGCGCCTGTTCGAGAATCTGCCGGCTCTCACTCTCGGCATTGGCCCTTGCCTCCTCAGCCAGGCGAGCGTCCTCCAATCTCTGCTCAATACGCTTCCGCCGTTTCTCGAGCATGTCCAAAACCGGTTTGTAGGC
>CBFDAD010000282.1:0-2892 GCA_965602705.1 uncultured bacterium | reverse complement strand
GCAACCCGCTTGACAGTTTCTCCCCGCACGACTACAATCACCCCGACGGGCACGAACCGGATGAACGCCGATGGCAAGATAACCTTTTAATCAATCCTCCGCCGAATCAAACCGAATCGACACACTCAAAACCAGAATTGTGGACGGGTGGGAGTCTTTTGGAGAGTTCTATGCAGACCATGCCTGACTCTTTTCCGGGACTAGTGCATCAGTCGTTGCGGGACTGGCACAAACCTCAGCTCAATGATGAACCCTGGCACGCATATACCAATCTGGCCCAAGCCACGACTGGCAAGGGTGAACTATCTCGCTTGAAGTGGAGCCAGGCCATCAAAGAGTGGATTCTACGTGGGCTACAACACCTTCACAATGAGGACGGCCAGGCGGCCGACCTGCTGCGCCAGCGTTTTCTGGACGATGATCCCGTTCGCACCGTCGCCAATCGGTGGAACGTCAGCGAGAGTCTGATACTGCAACGGCAGCGAGAGGCCATGCTCGCGTTGTCCCGCTGTCTCTGGCAGGAAGAGGCCGGAATCCTTGCAGAAAAGCAGGATCGCATCCTCAATCGTTTGGAGATAGCGGTTCCCGTTCGGCTTTTCGGGATCGCAGCCAAGCAAGCCACCTTGCTGGATTTGCTTGGCGTCGAGGGGCCACCGTGGGTCATTGCCGTGGATGGGATGGGAGGCATCGGTAAAACGACGTTGGCAGACGCGATCGTGCGCCAGATCGTAACTCAACCCTGGTACGTTGACATCGGTTGGCTCAGTGCTCGGCGCAGGGTTTTCACTCTGTGGGGAGGATTACAGGAGCCGGCCGACCGCCCGGCACTGACCCTAGAGCGTTTGATAGACGCCATCCTGTGCCAGTTTGGCGCGGCACAGGTTACCCGCTTGCCCTACGAGCGCAAGCTGTCCGCGGTCAAAGAACTCTTGAACTCAGCGCCGCATCTGATCGTCATAGATAACCTGGAAACCGCCGCTGACTACCGGACCATCCTGCCCGAACTGCATAGGCTGTGTAATCCTTCGCGCTTTCTTCTCACCAGCCGGCATGGCCTGCGGGCTTTCCCCGCGGTCTATAGTCTGACCCTGGATGAGCTTTCGCTGGCTGATGGCCTTGACTTGATGCGATACGAAGCCGAGGGACGGGGCTTTCACGAACTGGCCAGCGCCCCGGATGATTTGTTGACCCAGGTCCACCAGGTGGTCGGGGGCAACCCGCTGGCATTGAAGCTGGTGGTCGGCCAGTCCTATGCGCTGCCCCTGCCTCAGGTATTGAAAAACCTGCGCCTGGCTCAAGGACGGAAGGTTGAGCAACTCTACCATCACCTGTACCGTCATAGCTGGCAAGTGCTAAGCGACCACGCTCGGCAGGTGTTGGTGACGATGCCCCTGGTGGCTGAGCAGGGGGGGGACATCCCTCAGATCACTGCCATAAGCGAGCTGCCGGAGAACGAGGTCACCGCCGCATTGACCGAATTAGTCAATGTCTCTCTGGTCAACAAGGTGGGCAGTGTCCAGGATTACCGCTTCGCCATTCATCAACTTACCGAGACCTTTCTGGCCCGCGAGGTGCTCAAATGGTGACCGCCCCCATCGCCACAGATCATTGGAGAGCACTTTTTCATCGGGCGGCCGTCGCCAACGCACAGTATTGGCTCCAGACGTTCCAGGCGCCGCCGTCGCAGGTCGCCATCACGCCGGTGAACTATGCCGGCGTGTCGAAAGCGATATCGGCCGCCCTGGAGCTAGAAGAAGCCTGGCGGTGGGGAAGCGATTTAGCCAAGACGTTTCACAATCTGGCGAGACGCCAAGGCGCTTACTGGACCGAGTGGTTGGATTGTCTCGCACGTTGGTCGCAAAAGAGTGAAGAACAGCAAGAACCCGCCGCGAGGGCGAGGGCGCTGATGTACATAGGCGAGATTCACGAGCGACGCGGCGAGTGGGCCACCGCCGAGCATCGCTTTCAAGCGGCTCTGAGATTATTCGAGAATTGCGAGGATGCTGTAGGACGGGGTCAAACCTTGATTAATCTGAGTCAAGTGTATCGGTTGCAACGAAAATATGATGTCGCGGAGGCTTTTTGCCGGCAAGCGCTGAACCTCTTTGAAGAACTCAAAGACCTCAAGCGCATCGCCACGGTGTACAATAACCTGGGGTTAATCTATCGCGATCAGGGACAATCGGAGCAGGCGCTGGAGCAGTTCGAGCTGGCCTACGATTTGGGTCGCCAATCGGGAACGCCTTACCTATTAGCTGATGTATGCATGAACTTGGGCACCATTTATCGCCGCCTGAGTTTGCCTCAGAAAGCGATCGAGTACCTGGAGCAGGCGATTGAGCTTTACCAGGAGACAGGCGACGCGATTCACCAGGCTATGGCCAGAATGGGACTGGGGAACGTCTATTTGAACCTCTCCCAGTTAGAGCAGGCGGAGCGTTCTTACCTGCAAGCCGAAAGGACGCTACAGCAGAGCCAAAGCCGGCTGGAGCAGGCGCAAGTTTATCACAATCTGGGAATGGTCTACGTTGAGAAAAGGGATTGGATCCAAGCCCAGGTGTGTCTGGAGCGGGCGGTGAACACCTGGCGCAAGTTGGGACAGGTGCGTGGCCTGGTCAACAGCCTGGATAGCCTGGGAGAACTGTTCATCAAAACAGGCGAGGAGAGTCGGGCGAGGAGGGTGCTCTCTGAGGCACTGGAGATTCTCGACCGATCATCTCAGACGCGAGCGATGGGGACGCTGCGACGCATGGTGACTGGGCGATTGGGGGAACTGGACCAAAAGAGTCAGTAGATCCGACGACGCTCTGCGGGGGCCCAGCGTCGCACAGCTTGATTGGGCAGGTGTTACCAAATCCCCGGGTTCGGCCTGGACCCAGCGCCGCAAAGCTT
>CBFDAD010000281.1:0-2902 GCA_965602705.1 uncultured bacterium | reverse complement strand
CCCCAGCCAACCAACGCGTAACCGGCTCCGGCGGCGGCCAGCGTAAGCGCTTCAAGTAGGGCCGGGTCTTTATCGGCAAAGAGAAAAACCAGCCTGCCCTCGCGGCGCAACAGTGGCCCGACGGCTTGTAAGGCCTGGCGCAGCCCGTGCCAGAACGCATCCCAGTCCATCCTCCGGCGGCGCAGGAAGGGGACCAGTGGCGCGCCAGCCTGCGCGCCCCACAGCCAGTGGCACCACAGAGCCGTCAAGTGCCACTGAGCCAGGTCGAGCCGTGGAGGGTCGGCCACGATGAGGGCGGCGCAACCCGGGGGCAGGTCGCGTCCAGCCTTGTGGACAGACAGCGGTGCCAGGAAAACGCAGCCGGGAGACTCGGACGATGGCAAGGAGGCACCTGGCATCTCCTGTTGCTCCGGCGAGAGGAGCGCGTCTAGGCTGGGGGCGCGGGGAACCGGTGAGAGCGTCATCGCGCGCCACGTCTCCAGGGCGCGTTCGAATAGCCACCAAACGTTCGCCTCGACGTACCGCGCCGGGCGTTGCAGGCGACGGGGGCGCGATTGGGGCGCGTCAGGCGAACGCAAGCTGGTTGCCCCATCCAGCGTGTCCAGCAGCAGCGCGTCCAGCACCCGGCGCACTGGCTGGCGCAATTTCAGCCCGTCGGACTTTAGCAGCAGATCGTTCAACGCCGAACGGTTACGCGGTGTGTACAAGTCCAGCAAGGTCGCCATGCGGTCACGATAGGACGCATTGGCTGGCGCGGCCCGGTCCAGCAGCAACCAGTAGCCGAGCCCACGAGCTTCAATGCGGGTGGCCATAGCCCGGTCGGCTTCGTCGGTCGGCGCTTCGCCGGACTGGCCGCAGGCCGCGCAATGATAACGCTTGATCACCAGCGCGTCCCCATCCCGTTCCCAGATAAAAGCGTCGGCGGTGGTCGGCGCGCCACACGAACCACAGGTGGTACGGTACAGTCCCTCAATGTGCGTTTGCAGTGTCTCCGGCCCCTTGCGCGCCTCGGCCAAATGGGTAAAGGCGGCCTCGACTTCCTGTCGCTCGACGGCGGCCAGCCTCAAAGATGCAGCCAGCAACAGCGCCCGGTTGACGTTCAGCCCCAGGGCGCGCCGGCCCGCAATTGCCGCCTCCTGAATCAGCGTTGGTCCCTGGCAAAACAGGTCAATCACCAGGTCGCCGGGTTGGGTGTAAGCATCCAGATAGGGCGCCAACGCACCAGCAGGCGTCGCTGGCCGATAAGGAGCCAACGGTAACCCCGGCGGGGCTATTTGACCGGGCGTAAAGTGGGTGATTTCCATCTTTCACCGAATGGGCTAGGTAATTCCCCGTTCAGCCAACCAGTGATGAACTGCTTGTGCCGTCTGGTGATAGTTGTGTTCTACCATCACGTTATGCCCCGCCCCTTCCACCACAACGTAATCGGCCTTATAGTGCGCGGCTGAACGCCGCTCAACAGCTTCGACGAGCATCGTATCGCTCTCGCCTGCCAGCCAAAGCATGGGCGTTTTCACGTCCTTGGGCGGTGACCAGAAGGGAGGATTGTGCTGGTATAGAACCAGGGCCGACTCGGGTCCCAGCTTGGCGTGCAGTTCCTCTGGCGAGTAAACGGCCCTGTCACTGATGAGCGCATTGGCCGCGCGCCTTGGGTTGCGGACAAACGGTGTGGCTGTCCAGGACCGCATCATTAGCGGGTAGAGCAGCGGGTCAAGTCGCAGCATCGCGAGAAAACCATCCCAGAACATACTATGCGACACCCAGGGCGCAACCAGCACTGCAGCCGGCAGATCGTCGCCTACGTGCTTGAGATACCACTGCGTCAATGCGCCCCCCATGCTATGTCCCATGAGCACGGGGCGCTGCGGCAAACGGTCGACCTCGGCCTTGAGAAAACTCAGATAGTAATCCAGGGTGCATCGGGCTATGGGCCGCTGCGTGGGAGAGCCCGCGTGGCCTGGCAGACTATGGGCGTGACTTTCCCACCCCCACGCGGCGAACAGTTCTTGCCACAGATGCCAGCACCACGCGCCGTGCCACATCCCGTGTTGCATCAGGATGGGCGTATGAAAGCGACGGTCCTTGGGCCGATAGACGATGCGCTCAATTCCATCTTGGATCGTGTGGACGACCTCTGCGGCGTCGGTCTCCCGCGTCTCGCTAAACAGGAGCCCCTTTGCGCCTTGATTGGTCTGGGTAGCAAGCGTCCGCTGGACATCTTTGCTCAGCAGTTGCCCAAGCCCCCACAACTGTTGGGTGATTATCCAACCCATAGTTGCGCCGAAGGTAGCGCCTAGCCAGAATTTCAGACTGTGTTGATTAACCATAACAACTCCCTCGATAGTGCCTCGGCCTGGCATCCGGAAGGCTATTCCCAGGCCAAGAGAAAGCCGCGGTACGTTTCATCTTTCGCATTCAACCCCGTCTCCTCCCACACCTCGCGCACAACGGTCTGATCCAGTCGCTCGTTGTGGGTGGCATAGCCGCCCGGCAGTGCCCAACGCCCTTGCTTCTCCCCATACGTGTGGCGGACCATCAACACGCGGTCCCCCTGCACCACCGCCCCCGCGGCTCCAACTTTCCACTGCTTTCCTTCGGTCACCACTCTCCCCTCGCAATCTGTTCCATGATACACACCCAATATACACTAACGGCCCTCAAGACGCAATAACCAAAAACGCATCCAAACCAAAAGCTCCAGGCAAGTTATCAACTTGCCTGGAGCTTTGCAATGACCTCGCGCTTTGCCGACAAACCGGGGCAAAACGTCACACTGGGGTTTCTTTTCGAGGCAATATCAGTACTCCAGCGTAATGGTGATGACAACTTGTCATCTTGTTGACGTACTAGTGCGCAAAGGCGACTATCCCCCGAACTTGGCCCTGAGAATCTCGGCCAGCGT
>CBFDAD010000280.1:0-2902 GCA_965602705.1 uncultured bacterium | reverse complement strand
AGATGGTAGCGCAGGAGCACAAGCTGGAGGTAAGCGGCGATTCTATGATCGGGCAATGCGTATCCCGAGGGGAAGCGCGCATCGCCTTGGACATCGGTGAGGAAGCCGTTTACTTTAAGAACCCGCTGCTGCCAGAGACGCGTTCAGAGATGGCACTGCCACTGCGTTCGCGCGGCCAAGTCATTGGCGCGATGACGGTGCAAAGCGTAGAGGCGTCGGCCTTTGACGAGGCCGACATCACCGTTATGCAGATGCTGGCTGACCAGGTGGCAGTGGCCATTAACAACGCTCAACTGTTTGCCGAAGCCCAGGCCTCTCTGGAAGCAATGGGAACAACCCAACGGCGCTACCTGGGTCAGGCGTGGACCAAATATCTGCGTGATCGAGCCATCAGTGGCTACGCGTATGGTCAAGACCACAGTCAGACCCAGGCCGAGATAGTGCCGCTGGGTGATGAATTATCACCGCAAGTCGAACGAGCGATGGCCACTGGGCGCCCCGTGACTGTTGACGACGACGGAGAGGGACGCGGCGAGTTAGAGCATGCACAAGGGACAGCCCCCTCCACCCTGGTAGCGCCCATTATGCTGCGCGGTCAGCCTATCGGCGCGCTGGGATTCAGGGAAGAACAAGGTGGGCGGCAGTGGAGCGATGACGACGTGGCCCTGGCGCAAGCGATCAGCGAACAGTTCGCCCTGGCTGCAGAAAACCTGCGCCTGCTCGACGAGACGCAGCGCCGTGCCGCTCGCGAGCAATTGGTCAGTCAAACCACCGCCCGTATGCGCGAGTCATTGGACTTGGATACAGTGCTGCAAACGGCCATTCGCGAAATCGGAGAGAAGTTGGACATCGCCGAAGTCGAGGTGCGGATGGGCAACGTTGAGCAGCACAGCCTGGCCGAAAGGTGAAACCGCAGATGGCGCTAAACGCAGCAAGGCATACCGATTTACCGAGGTTGATGAAACATGAGCGATAAAGACAAAGGGTCGCCCTCACGCTGGGACAACCCAAGGGCCCATAAGGCGGAGGCAGCTATGCCTGCACAGCACATGCCCCCCCGTTTTCCCCGCCTGAATACGATTCGCAACCGTTTGCTGATCATCTTTGTGGCGCTGGTAGTGGTGCCCGTGGCGGCCAATGGCGCCTATTCAGCCATCCGGGAAGCCAACAATGCAGAACAGCGCGTAATCGCTCAGCTCGAGTCGGTGGCGACGCTCAAAGAAGCCGAGATACAAACCTGGTTGGACAATCTGCAGGTCGACCTGAGCACGGCATTGATCGCCGAGGATGTCAATTTGTATCTGTTTCTCCTTTTACAAGAATCGATGGAAGAGCTTTCAACTCGTGAGGCCTTCCTCAGCGTAATAGAAAACCAGTTTTCGGAAATGCTCAGCTTGACCAATCGTTTTGACGAACTGTTTGTCATGAATCTGCGGGGCGCGGTCATCGTTTCCACTGATGCCGCACGGCAGGGGGGAAACTATATGAACGAACCCTTATTCCAGAAAGGGCTCCAAGGGTTCTCTGTGCAACCGCCCGCAATCTCCCCAATGACGGATCAGACGTCCGTATTCGTGGTGCGTCCCATCACTAACGAAACGAATGAGACCATAGGCGTCCTGGCAGGCCGTGCCTCCCTGGCCGAATTGAACAGAATCATGGGAGAGCGAGCCGGATTGGGCAACTCAGGCGAGACTTATTTGGTCGGCTCCAACAACGTCTTGTTGACTCCGTCGCGATTTGAGGGTGCGGGCTACGTCGCAGGAGAGACTGCCGTACATACCACAGGCGTAAACGAGACACTACAAAACCTGAGGGGTGGCGCTGGCTCCTACGATGGTTATCGTGGCGTGCCCGTCATTGGGGTCTACAAATGGCTACCAGAACTTCAGCTAGTGCTGATGGCCGAGCAAGACCGCTCTGAAGCCCTGAGCGCGGCCCGAACCGCTATGTACGTCAACGCAGGCGTGGCTGCCGCCGCCGTGTTGTTGGCTCTTTTCGCCGGACTGTTGGTAACCCGCAACATCGCTACCCCGCTGGCCGAACTGGCGACAACGGCCTCAAAAATCGCGTCCGGCGACCTAAACCTGGTGGCGCCCGTGAGACGAGCGGATGAGATTGGTGAGCTGGCGCGTTCCTTTAATCACATGACGGCCCAATTACGTGAACTCATCAGCGGCCTGGAACGACGTGTGGCCGACCGCACCCACGACCTGGAGCAGCGCTCCACATACCTGGAGGCCTCGAGTGAGATCGGTCGTGCCACCAACTTGATTCTAGAGACAGACCGGTTGATCCAGCAGGCGGTCACATTGATCCGCACAGGGTTCGACCTGTATTACGTAGGGCTGTTCGCCGTAGACGAAGCGGGTGAATGGGCCATATTGAGAGCCGGAACCGACGCGGCCGGACAGACAATGCTGGCCCGTGGCCATCGCATCAAGGTCGGCGAGGGTATGATCGGCTGGAGTATCGCCCATAGCCAGGCGCGAATCGCACTGGAGGCCGGCGAAGACGCCGTGCGCCTGGCCACACCGGAGCTGCCAGATACGCGCTCCGAGGCGGCCCTGCCCTTGCGCTCGCGTGGTCAGGTGTTGGGCGCGCTGACGGTGCAGAGCGATCAGCCCGGCGCTTTTGACAAGGATACCATCGCTATCTTGCAGACCATGGCCGACCAGGTGGCAGTGGCCCTCGATAATGCGCGGCTGTTCGCTGAGGCTCAAGCCGCTGTGGAGACAGGGCGCCGCGCCTACGGCGAGCTCTCCTGGCAAGCCTGGGCCGAACTGCTCAGGACTCGTACCAATTGGGGCTACCGCTTCGCACATGGATCGATCACTCCGGTCGAGGGTGACTGGCAGCCGGATATGTCCCAGGCTGCACAGATGGGTCAACACGTACACAG
>CBFDAD010000279.1:0-2917 GCA_965602705.1 uncultured bacterium | reverse complement strand
AGCGCCTGGCGAGAGAATCGAATGATGGCGGGTATATCGCCTTGAAAGAAAGCAATGTATGCACGGATAGCGGCTATTTTGCCCCGTTGTTCTGCTTTGTTACCGTCACCCGCTTGCTCTGGGCTTGCCGGTGCAGTCTCTTCCGCTCCGCCGGTGGTCGAGCCCAGCGCGTGTTCGGCGTCCTGTAGACGCCCCTTAGCCTTGTCGAGTTGACCGGACATGAACAGCAGCAAGGCGTGGTAGATGCATAGCTCAGGCCGCGAGCGTACCAGTTCTTCGGACAGCCCCTCCAACCACCTCGACAATGTGGTCTGTTCACCACGTCCCCACAAGCTTTCGGCGTGTTCAGCGATCAGGTGCGCCGCCCGCTCAAGATCTCTCGCGGAAAAAGCGTGTTCGATCGCGTCAGCCATGAGCTCGTGCCGCTCATACCACGCGCTGGCCCGGCGGTGCAGGGCTGAGATCTGGTCTGGATGTGACTGACGCAGGCGCTGTCGCAACAAGTCGGCGAACAGACGATGGTAACGGTACCAACGCCGCTCGTCGTCCATAGGAATCACGAACAGGTTGGCATGTTCTAGCTGGGCCAGGATCGTCCGGCTGTCCCAAGAGGATGCTGCGCTATCCCGCGGGGATGCTGCGCTATCCCGCGGGGATGCTGCGCTATCCCGTAGGGACGCTGCGTCGTCCCGCGGGGATGCTTTGCTACCGTCGCCGTTCAAAACGGCGTCACACAAGGGACCGGTCAGGCGGTCAAGTATAGAGGTCTTGAGCAGGAATTCTTGGATGGATGTGGATTGTTGGTCGAGGACTTCCTCCACCAGATAATCAAGTATGAAACGGTGGCTGCCGGTAAAGGCTTTGATAAAGCCGGACACACCGTGGGTGTTCCGTGTCCGGCTTCGCCCCTGCGCCGATATGGCAAACATCTGCAGGCCGGCAATCCATCCCTCGGTCCGGGAGGCGAGTGCGGTGACGTCATCGGTCGCAAGCTCCAGGCCCATCACCTGGTTAAGAAATGCCGTGATCTCTTCGCGTGTGAAGCGCAGGTCGGTTGTGCGCACTTCGTTCAACTGCCCGCGGCCTCTAAGAAGCGCGAGTTTGAGGGGCGGGTCGGAGCGCGTGGCAATCACCAGATGCATGTTGGTCGGCAGGTGATCGATCAGAAACTCAAGGGCATCGTGGATCGGTCGCGCCTGGATCAGGTGGTAGTCATCGAGGACGAGTACAAAGCGGTCTGACATGGACGAAATCTCGTTGATCAGCACCGTCAGAATCGATTCGATCGGTGGCGACTGAGGAGCGTTGAGCGCGCTCAGCGCGCTTTTACCGATGCTTTCGTCGACTCCTTCGACCTGGCTTACTGACCCTGCGGGCAGCACGGGCAGGGCAAGCGTCTGCAAAGCAGCGGCCAAGTAAGCCAGAAAGCGTGCCAGGTCGTTGTCGCCTTCATCCAGTGAGAGCCAGGCAAAAGGCGGGCAAGCGCGAGGCTCGTCCCTACCGTGGACCCATTCGCTCAGCAGCGTGGTCTTGCCAAAGCCGGCCGAGGCGGAGATGAGCGTCAGTTTGCGGTGCAGCCCCGCGTTCAGCCGTTCGATCAAGTGCGGGCGCGGCACCCGCTGGGCAGCCGGCCGGATGGGGGGAATATGAAGCTTGGTGGTCAGGAGTGGAGTTGTCATTTCACATCTGTCGTCTCTCGCTGACAGGCGGAACTGCACGTTTCCACCTATTCACGCATTACGCCTCGCGCGCTATATGGCTCTCCATAGCGCGGGCAAACAGTTCGCGATCCTCCTCTTGGATGATGTCCAGTGCCTGGTCCCCCAGCAGCGCCAGGACTTGAGGAAGATACAAATCTGTGCGCAGATGGTGCTCGGCGATAAAGACCAGCAGCCCGCTGCTGGTCCAGGAAGCGCGGGCCTGGGTCTCAGTCAGCCACTCACCGATCAGCACTTGCTCCCCATCAACAACCAGGATAAATCCGAGCCCCCCTACCTGGGTAAGCGCCTCCTCAGACAAAGGAGCGACTATCACCTGACCGCCCGGCAAGTCAAGCTCACTCGTGGTATAGAGCGCCACCCGCACCCCTCGGCGGATGGCCTGTTCCAGGGCAGGCAGCAAGGTTGGGAACGTGGCAGGCAAGAGGGACAAATAAATTCGGGTCTTGGCCTGGCTGATCATCTCCATCGCCTTACCAATGATGTTCTCGCGGCCTTCGAGATTCCAAACGTATTCCAGGTCGGGGGCTGAGGCAAAAGTGATCAGATCATCCTTCAGTGAGGTGATGAGTTCTTGATGCTCGCGCTGAAGCTGATCGAGGAATTCTACCGCCGCAATTGGCGCGTACTTGGTGGCACTGCCTGTCCGCAGCGTCATCGCCGCACCACGAGCGGTGAGCTTGCTCACCACTTCGTAGATCATGGAACGGGGGACGCCGGAAAGCTTGGAAAGCTCGTAACCTGTGATGGGGCTCTTTCTGAGTAAGGCTATGTAAGCTTTGGCTTCGTACTCTGAGAAGCCGATTTTGACCAGCCTTTGGATGGGATCACCACTCATTTTCTCCGCACCTTTCGGCGTTAGTCTTATAACTTAGAGGTTAGTCTAATAACTTAGACGTTGGCTTTATAACCACTACTATTATACTCGACTTTTTTGCATCTGTCAAGAGAAAACGTGAGCCCTCGGTCCGAACTCGGACCGAGGGCTCCGTCGAGCGCTGTTGAAAGCGATGTCCCTTTGGCTACGCTTCAGCCTCGGCCAGTGTGAGCGGTTTGGTTTTCGTGGCAGCCCCGTTGGCGTTCTCCTCGATGTTCGCGATCGCAGGCACGAAAAAGAAAGCCAGCCCCGTCGCCACTGAGAGCAGACCGGCCACCACGTACCACACCTGCAGGCCCAGCCAGTCGCTCACTGGGCCAGC
>CBFDAD010000278.1:0-2929 GCA_965602705.1 uncultured bacterium | reverse complement strand
ACCGGCGCGACGGACATCCTGGATTTATTGGAAGGGCTGGTGCTGGAGCGCTACCGATTGTCGGCGGCAGTTGCTCCCCTGATTTTCCAGGCGGCGGCTGGGGGAGACGAGGTGGCGCGAGAGATAATTTCCTGGGCCGGACGCGAATTAGGCAGCCTGGCCATCGGCGTCATTCGCCAGCTTGGTTTTGAGGGATTGGTCTTTGACGTGGTCTTGATAGGCACCTTGTTCAAGGCTAGCCCCACGCTCGCTGGGACAATGATGACAACTATTCACCAGGTTGCGCCAAAAGCGCGTCCGGTGCGTCTGGTGGCACCACCCGTCGTCGGCGGTGTGTTGCTTGGCATGGAGCAAATCGGGATTGAATATAGCGCTATGCGCCAGACTTTGATAGAATCTACCAGGGCAATGCTTAACCAGGGATGATCAAGAGGGCAAAGTGTTTGTTCTGAAGGAGGAAACAAATAAACAGCAAAAATGAGGAGGCAACATGCGTTACGGATACTTTGACGATCAACAACGAGAGTACGTGATTACGCGGCCCGACACCCCGTTACCGTGGATCAATTATCTGGGCAGCGAAGCCTACTTTGGTCTTGTCTCCAACACCGCTGGCGGTTATTCGTTCTATCGCGATGCGCGTTTGCGGCGTCTGACGCGCTATCGCTACAACAACGTCCCCCTGGATTTAGGAGGGCGTTACGTCTACCTGCGCGACGACGAGAGCAAGGAGTTCTGGTCGCCTGCGTGGCAGCCGACTCGTCGTGAACTGGAAGGTTATAGCTGCCGCCATGGATTGGGCTACACCATCATCGGCTCTACTTATCAACAGATTGAGGCGCACGTGCGGTTCTTTGTGCCGTTGGGTGAGAGCCTTGAAATCTGGCAAATGACGCTGACCAACCAACGTGACACATCCGCCGAGCTCTCGCTGTTCTCCAGTGTCGAGTTCTGCCTGTGGGACGCCCACGACGACGCGACCAACTTTCAGCGTAACTTTAGCACCGGCGAGGTCGAGGTTGAAGGGGGCGTCATTTATCACAAGACCGAATATCGCGAGCGCAGGGACCACTTTGCTTTCTTTGCTTGCTCCGCGGAATTAGCCGGATTCGATACCCAACGCGACGTCTTCCTGGGCGCGTATGGAAGTTGGGAACGTCCGGCAGCGGTTGAAAGGGGACAATCGTTCAACTCGATCGCCCACGGCTGGGCACCGGTGGGCTCGCACCACGTGCGCGTCACCCTCGAGCCCGGAGAAAGCCGCCAGATCATCTTTCTGCTCGGCTACCACGAGAATCCACGCGATCAAAAGTTCGATCCCCCTGACTCGCTACGCATCAACAAACGCACGGTCGAGCCGGTCATCGCCAAGTATCTGGACCTGGAGAACGTCGAGGCCGCCTTTGACGACCTGCGCGCCTATTGGGATGACCTATTGGGTGTCTTACAGGTGGAAACGCCCGACGTCCACACTGACCGCATGGTGAATACGTGGAACGCTTATCAGTGCATGGCGACGTTTAACATGTCGCGCTCGGCTTCGTTCTTTGAATCGGGTGTTGGGCGTGGCATGGGCTTCCGTGACTCTAATCAGGACCTGCTGGGTTTTGTGCACATGGTCCCGGGGCGGGCTCGCCAGCGCATCTTGGACCTGGCTGCCACACAACTGGAGAACGGTGGCGCGTACCACCAGTACCAGCCACTCACCAAGCGTGGCAATGACGCCGTCGGGAGTAATTTCAACGACGACCCCCTGTGGCTGATTCTGAGCGTGGCCGCCTATCTGAAGGAGAGCGGAGACTGGGGCATCCTGGACGAGCTGGCGACATACGACAGCCAACCGGGTACCGAGACGCCACTTTACGAGCACCTGCAGCGCAGCTTGCGTTACACTCTGGAGCGGCTGGGGCCGCACGGACTGCCGTTGATCGGCCGCGCCGACTGGAACGACTGCCTGAACTTGAACACCTTCTCCGTCGAGCCCGGTGAATCGTTCCAGACCACGACCAACAAAGAGGGCAAGGTGGCCGAGTCGGTTTTCATCGCGGGGTTGTTTGTGCTGGCCGCCGAGGAACTGGCCGCCATCGCGCGCCAGCGGGGCCTGGAGGACGAAGCCCGGCGTTACCTTGACGCTGCTGCTCGTATGGAAACCACCATCCTGGCGCATGGCTGGGACGGAGACTGGTTCTTGCGTGCCTACGACGATTTCGGTCACAAGATAGGTTCCCACGAGTGTGAGGAAGGCCAGATCTTTATCGAACCGCAGGGTTTTTGCATCCTGGCCGGCATTGGGCTGGGAGGTGGGCGGGCTGAGAAAGCGCTAGCCGCCGTCGAGGAACGTCTGGCGACGCCCCACGGCATCGTCCTGCAACAGCCAGCCTATTCGCGGTATTACCTGCACCTGGGCGAGATTTCCTCCTATCCGCCCGGCTACAAGGAAAACGCTGGTGTCTTTTGCCACACCAACCCGTGGATCATGATCGCCGAAACCAGGGTTGGGCACGGCGACGAGGCGCACGACTATTACACCCGCATCAACCCTTCGGCGCGGGAGGCCATCAGCGAGGTGCATCGTTGTGAGCCCTACGTGTACGCTCAGATGATCGCCGGGCGCGACGCCCCTACTCACGGCGAGGCCAAGAATTCCTGGCTGACGGGCACGGCTGCCTGGAACTATGTGGCGATCACGCAGTGGATCCTGGGTATTCGACCGACGCTGAACGGCCTGCAGGTCGCGCCAGTCATCCCCGGCGACTGGCCTGGCTTTAAGGCTACGCGCATCTTTCGCGGCGTGACTTATCACATCTCTGTGGAACGCGCCGGTAAGGGGAATGAGGTTTCGCTGGTGGTGGATGGTCAGCCGGTGAAAGGGGACGTCGTTCCACTGCCCCCAACTGGCCAGACTGAGGTGATCGTAAAGGTCGTATTA
>CBFDAD010000277.1:0-2931 GCA_965602705.1 uncultured bacterium | reverse complement strand
GGTTCAACTTTACGGACTTGAGACAGATTTCGTTGGGTGCGCCGTGGCTCACGCTATTATTTGTCGGTTTCTTGTCGCCCTGGGGCTTTGATTTTTGGAGCTTGCCACGTCCGCTGTGGGAGGTATCGCTGGCCGTGGCAGCCGGCCTCGCTCTGCTTGGTCTTTTTAACTTTGTCATCTGGGGTATGGGGCGTTCGAGCGATGCTCTCCGCTGGCTCCCGACTGGGGAGGCCCCCCAAGAGTTTAGGCGCAGGCATATTAGGTCCCTGCTGGGACCGACAATGTTTGCCGCAGCGGTGTCTGCGCGGAGAAGAGACTACGAACTACACTATTGGCCAGCCGACGCGGAAATTGCCAGCAAGGTCAAGAGTGTGCTCGCCAAGCCACCCAAATTTGGAGAAGGGCCTTCTTTTCTCGTGAGAGCAGGGCAAGCCATCCGCTCCTGGTTGGGGCTTGTCCAGCCTTCGAACGCTGGCTCGGGCCAGGGGACCGCCCGTGAATCCTTGGGATTTGATCGAACTCAGCCTGCGACGGACGAGAAACTCCAGGTCGTGATTCTGTCCAACAAGACACCCAAGGCCGCGGTAGAGTCGATCCTTGCGGAACACGGAAAGGTGATCGCCGTGATCGCGTCCGGCATCCAAATCCCGAGTGATATTTCCCAGTTCACGCAGTATCAGTGGGTTGATTTTCGAAACCAGTCGGAGGAACAGTTGTCCGTTCTGGCGCTTTACCTGAGAGACTTTGACCCCGGTCCAACAGGCTACAGCCTGAGTGTCGTGCCGGAGAGCCTGCAAAAGCCCGTTGTCCCGGCTGGGGTCGCTCTGGGAACAAAGTTCGTCCAGGTTCTGGCCGGTTACTTCATCGGGGTGGGTGCAGTTGAGGCGTTGGTTCTACTCGTCAATCCGACGGGCGAGAGAATGATGCCGCCATTGGCGCTCGCCGCGCTGGTTGCTGCTGGGCTTATGCAGTTCATAGCCGTAGGCATGGCGCTGGACCGCCGGGTGACAAGCGAAGTTCTGGCCGCTGTCCTGGTCGCCAGCCTGGTAGCGATGGGTGCTTCGGGAAGCTGGGACCTGTTCGCGCTTTTGCAGTCAGGGATATGTATCTTTGCCTTTTGGCGCGCCTGTACCGATTGGCTGCCCGTTGACGCCCCACAGAAGGCGTCTGGTCCGACGTTGGCTCTGCCCGCGCGCAAGATTTGGACGCGTCACTTGCTGTTTGTCGGGGCCATCGTGTTGTTTTTCGTCCTGCCCTTTGGTCTGGTAGCGGCGCTTGTGCCCTAAGTCAATCCAAGAAGAGGGTGACTATCCATCGCGTTAAAGGGGGATGCTCCATGATAGACGTGATTTGGGCAACGCCGCTGTATGAATTCTTGAGGCAATGCAACGCCAGTCCTCTTGAAAAGGTGGTTCTGGATTGTGGGGCAGGTGGCGACACCCCTCCGCTCTCACTATTTTACCAGTACGGGTACAACACTTTTGGGGTTGAGATAGCGGAAGAGGCGCTGATCAAGGCGCAGAGGTTTTGTCGAGAGAACCACATGCCACTGAGGATTTTTCGTGGCGACATGCGCAGGATCCCCTTTGCCAGTGAATCGTTCAGCTTTGTGTATTCGTTTAACGCCATTTTTTTCATGACCAAACCGGACATTGCCACTGCCCTGGGTGAGATCGAGAGGGTGTTGAGGCGCGGCGGGCTGTGCTACGTGAATTTCACATCGGTGGACGATCCCGACCGGCGTCCCTTTTGCGAGTCGGCACCGGCCAAGCATTTGTTAAAGAGCGAGCGCTTTGCACAGCACGAGGACAACGAAGCGGATGCGTACTTTTATAACTTTGAAGTCGTTCGTAAGGAAAAGAGGATAATAGACAAGGTCTACGGGAGAGGAAGGTTGAAACAGGCCTACATTGACTACATTGCGAAGAAGCGGTGAATGGATATGGAATCTACAGAACTGACCGGCACCATCGTCCCGCTAGTGACTCCTTTTACCCCCGATGAGTCGTTTGACGCCCCAGCGATGGGGCGCTTGATTGATTACGTGCTGGAGGAGGGAGCCGACGCGCTTATGCCCACTGCGCTGACCGGTGAAGGCCCGCTGCTGGACGCGGATGAGACGTTCGCCGTTTGGGATGCCGTGTTTGAGAAAACCGATGGGCGGCTGCCGATCGTTCCAGCCGTGATTGCGACGACGACCCGGCAGGCGATCAGGTTGAGTCGAGTTGTGGAGGAGCGGGGAGCTATCGCGGTGATGGTGGCACCCATCCTGCCCGAGTTGTATGCCGGACGCTCGCACGACGACGTCTATGCGTTCTACGCTGACGTCGCCGCGGCAACGTCGCTGCCTATCATCTTGTTCAACTACCCTTCGCTGACCGGTGTGGATTTCGTCCCGCCCCTGGTGGCGCGTTTGGTGGAAATCGACAGCGTCCGATACATCAAGGAGAGCACGGGCGACGTCAGGCGGGTGCATAGCATTCAACGTCTGGTAGGCGAGCGCTTGGCGGTGATTTGCGGTACTCCCAACGCGGCGTTGGCGTCACTGGCGTTGGGTTGCCGGGCCTGGATTACCGGGATTATGAACGTCGTGCCCCGTTCAGCGCAGCAGTTGATGCGCGCTGTGGATGAGTTGGGCGACTTGAGTCTGGCTCGTCGTATCTATTACAGGCAAATCCTACCGGTGGTTGACGTGTTGGCCCGCAACTATAACCCGACCGGGACAATCAAAGCCGGCGTCTGTGCTCGAGGGGTGGATGTAGGTGTGCCGCGTCGACCGGGTCGCGGTGTCGGCCCCCCCGATCGAGAGCACCTTGAAAGGTTGGTCGCAGATATCGCCCGCGCCGAAGCCGAGACCGCTGCGCGCTTCAGCGCGCCATTCCGGCGCTGAAGCGCCGACTACGAACAGGAGTCGAAGCTGTTGAAGCAGGG
>CBFDAD010000276.1:0-2937 GCA_965602705.1 uncultured bacterium | reverse complement strand
GACAAGGCGCTGTTCACCGACCGGGGTCAGGGGCCACAAATCCTCACCTACGAGGCTTTTGACGAGAACGACGAAGCCCAGTACGTGGTGGACCAAATCACCAGCCTGCGACAGCGCGGCGAAGCCCGTTTTGGCGACTGCGCAGTGATGTATCGCACGAATGCCCAGTCGCGCGCCATCGAGGACGCTTTCATCCGCGCCGGATTGCCTTACAAGCTCGTTGGCGCGACGCGCTTTTACGCCCGCCGTGAGATCAAGGACGCGCTGGCGTACCTGCGCCTGGTCCATAACCCGACTGACAGTGTCAGCCTGGCCCGCGTCATCAACGTGCCCGCCAGGGGCATCGGTAAAAAGACCCTGGGCCAGTTGGATCGGAGGGCGCGGGAAGGCGGGGTGTCCGCGTGGGACATTTTGCGCGAGTTGGGAGAAACTCGGGACAGCGCTTCTCCTTTCGGCGCCAGGGCGCACAAGGCATTGAGGACGTTCGCGGCGATGCTCAAGGAATGGCTGCGCTTATCCGACGAACTGAGTGTGGTCGAGCTGATGGATAGGGTACTGGAGGACTCTAATTACCGCGCTTACGTACTCGACGGCACCGAGGCGGGACGTGAACGCTGGGACAACATCCTCGAGTTACGGGGCGTGGCTGCCGAATATCAGGACATGACCCTGACCGAGTTTTTGGCCGACGTGGCCCTGGTTTCCGACGTGGACAATCTGAGCGACGAAATGGACGCGCCCACTTTGTTGACGCTGCACGCGGCCAAAGGACTCGAGTTCCCAGTGGTCTTTATCACCGGGCTGGAAGAGAAGGTCTTGCCCCATCAGCGCAGCTTTGACGATCCCGAGGAGATGGCCGAAGAGCGGCGGCTGATGTACGTCGGCATCACGCGCGCCAAGAATCTACTCTACCTCACGCGCGCCTTCCGCCGCACGGTCTGGGGCCAATCAGACGTTGCGTCACCCTCGCGCTTCCTCGACGACATCCCAGATGAGTTATTGCAGGGCAACTACGGCACGGCCCGCCGTCGATCTAGCCGGTCAACGCACCCCTCCCAGGAACGAACCAGCCCCATCACGAGCTGGCGACCATCGCTGCGCCCCACAGAAGAGACACGCACCCCGCAGTTCCGCGCCGGCCAGCGGGTGCGCCATCCTAAATTTGGCGAAGGGATCATCATCGAGAGCAAGCTACAACGGGACGATGAAGAGGTCGCCGTCGTCTTTGAAAAGATCGGGATCAAGCGACTGCTGGTCAGCTTTGCCCGGCTGGAAAGACTGTCAGAAGACTGACCCACAGGATGCCCATGTTGCCGCTCATCCTGGCGCTGACCGTCGTCGTCTACGCCGTGGACACGGGCGCCTCGGCCGCCCGCCTGGCTGGTGTAGCGTATCGGCGTGCCCCCTTGGTTTTCTCGACTCCTTGTTTGACGTGCCAACTTGACCGGTCTACAATTCCTATCTATAGAACATAGAAGGAGGTTCCATGAGTATAAAAGTCGGTCAACCGGCCCCCGATTTCACGCTCAACAGCCACCTGGACACACAGGTGACCTTGAGCGACTTTCGGGGCCGAAAGAACGTGGTCATCGCCTTCTTTCCGCTGGCCTGGACACCCGTTTGAACCAGCCAGATCCCCTCTTACGAGGCTCAACGGGCCGAGTTCGAGGGGATGGACGCCCAAGTCTTGGGTACAAGTGTGGACAGCGTGCCGAGTCTCACCGCCTGGGCCGAAAGCCTGGGGGGTATCAACTATCCGCTGCTGAGTGACTTTTATCCCCACGGCGCGGTCGCCGAACGATACGGCGTGTTGCGCCCCGAAGGGCGCAGTGAACGGGCGCTGTTCGTCGTCGACAAACAGGGGATCGTGCGCTACGTGGACGTTCACGACATCGACGACCAGCCGGACAACGACGTGCTGCTGGCAGAGCTGCGCCGGATCGACCCCCAGGCGGCGGCGCGCGCGCCAGCGCAGCCCAAACCCGCACCTATCGAGATTCCCAGCAGTGGCATTGTGATGTTCTGTACCTCGTGGTGCCCGGATTGCCGCCGCGCGCGGCGTCTCCTGGCGGAACGAGGGTCGGCTTACACCGAGATTGACATCAACGCGACACCGGGCGCCAGGGACCGGTTGCGCGAACTCACCGGGGGGACACTGACCACCCCCACCTTTGTCATCAACGGGGAGACCATCGTAGATTTCCAACAGGAGCAGTTGGAGCGGATTCTGGGGTGATGTGCCCCGAACTGGCAACTGCTTGCATTGAGTGGTCACTTTTCACGACGGACCGAGTCTCATTTAGCTTTAATGTATCGCTAATCCTGCTCTAATGATCCTTTGCTAACATGCAGACAGTCCTAGCTCGTTCCGGCGCACGGGAAGCGGTTGTATTGGTGAGTAGAGATAGTGTGAAAAGCGCCGGGACACCTGTCGGGGCCAGGGGTGAACACCCCCCTCGTATATCACCCCAGGCCGAAACCAGTCGCTGTTAAGCCAGATAGAACAGCAGCGACCCAGTCGGGGCCTTGAGATGAGTAGCATCCTAGCGATGGCTCGTCCAACGCCACAGCCCGTCACCCGCGTCAGTGGGCGACCCAAGACGGGGCTACGAGCAAAGATCTTCCCTCGTGACTTGCTCAATGGCCATAACCCGTCGCCCAAATCACAACAAATCGGGCGACCCCCTATCGCAAAGCGAGCCCGCCAGGAATCTGGCGGGCTCGCGCTTTTTCGGCAGCCACAAAAACAAAACAGCTCCGAATCGAAGCTGTCTCCGTATTCCAATGGGCCCAGTAGGATTCGAACCTACGACCAACCGGTTATGAGCCGGCCGCTCTGACCACTGAGCTATGGGCCCAACACACCCCAAGCGGGCGACGGGAATTGAACCCGTACCATCAGCTTGGAAGGCTGAGGCGCTACCATTACGCTACGCC
>CBFDAD010000275.1:0-2966 GCA_965602705.1 uncultured bacterium | reverse complement strand
GTCGTTGAATCGCTGGTGGACATGGGAGCCATCCGCCGCGCTGGCTTGCGGGTGGCCATTGACCCCATGTACGGCGTGGGACAGCTGACGCTCGACACCATCTTGACGGAAGCGCGCTGTCGGGTGACCATCATCCACGGTCGTCACGACCCGCTCTTTGGCGGGCGTTCCCCGGCCCCCGACCTGAAGGCGCTGGGAATGCTCATCACCACCATCAAGGACGGAGACTATGATCTGGGCATGGCGACCGACGGCGACGCCGACCGGATCGCCATTGTCGACGAACGCGGGGAATACATCCACATCTACGATGTGCTGCTGCTGCTGTACTATTATCTGCACGAGACGCGGGGCTTGCGGGGTGGCGTGGTGCGCAACCTGGCCACGACGCACCTGTTGGACCGGTTGACTGCTCACTTGGGCGAGACCTGTTACGAGACGCCGGTGGGCTTTAAGCACATTATCGCGGAGATGCAGCGACACGATGCCTTGTTGGGCGGCGAGAGCAGCGGTGGTTTGACCATTCGCGGGCACATCCTGGGCAAAGACGGCATCCTGGCTGCGGGTCTGATGGTTGAGATGCTGGCGCGCACCGGGCTTTTAATCTCTCAGTTGCGGGAAAAGGTTTATGCCATCACCGGCCGCCTGTATGCCGTGGAGCAAAACATCCCTGCGACCTCGGAGATGAAAGTTATTATTCCCAAGCAGTTGAGGGAGATGCCGGTTAAACAAATCGGCAATTACTCTGTTTTACGGGTCTCACATCTGGACGGCACCAAGTTTTGGCTGGAGGATGACAATTGGCTGTTGTTGCGTTTCTCCGGCACTGAGCCGGTGCTGCGTATCTTTGCCGAAGCGGACACACTGGGAAAGGCCTATGAGTTGGTGGGCTGGGCCAGAAAGCTGTCAGGTCCGGAAGCCGGTGATTGAGATGGGGTGGCGACCGAGCTTGACAGTCCGAGGCCCTTGTTGTATACTATACAGGGGTATAGTATAATACATGATAGGAGATGGGTTGAATGCCGATCTATGAATACGTTTGTTCTGATTGCGCGAAGTCCTTTGAAAAGCTTGTGCGCGGCGGTCGCAGGGCGGCCGAGGCATCGGTGCCCTGTCCCGTCTGCGGCAGCGAAAGCCATCGTAAAAAGGTCGCGCTGGTGGCTTCGATAGGCCCCGGCTTTTCGACCTCGCTCGGATCGTCAGCGGCAGCCTGTGCTCCCAGCAGCGGTTGACGGCTTAAATCTTAGCGCGGCCGGGTGTCGCGCCACGGAGTGAGACAATGGGTCAGTTGAGGATGGCCGAACAAGACAGGAAGGATTTGATCAACCGGCTCAAGCGCGCTGAAGGGCAGATGCGCGGCGTGCAGCGTATGATCGTGGAAGAGCGAAACTGCGAGGCAATCTTGCAGCAGTTGACGGCGGTCCGCTCGGCGTTGCATACGGCCAGCCTGGCGCTGGCCCGCGCCTATGTCACCACGTGCCTGGTTGATCCGGATAACGGTATGACAAAGGCCCAGGTGATCGATACGTTAATGGATGTATTGGGAAAATTGCCCGACAACGTCGCACCGCCGGGGGCAGGTGACCCTTTGGTCTGATCTGATGTGTGAGACCTGACGATCCCGATGTGGCGATATCCGGGGAGCAACGACCCCCAAAGAGGAGAGCCTGTTGGGACGATGGGGTTCCTAGAACAGTTATTCCATGACGTTATTCAAAGCTCAGGAGGAGAGAAATGCCACTGCTAGATGAAAAGACGCGCGAGGAGGTCGCTGCCGAACTGGCTGACCTCGAAAAGCCGGTGAAGCTGGTGATGTTCACCCAGGATTTTGAATGCCAATTCTGTAAAGAGACGCGCGAACTGTGTGAAGAGGTCGCTGAACTATCAGACCAGATTTCGGTCGAGATCTATGACTTTGTCGCCGACAAGGACAAGGCAGACGAATATGGCGTGGACAAGATCCCGGCTATCGTCGTGGTGGGCGCCAAGGATTACGGTGTGCGCTTCTTTGGCATTCCCTCGGGGTACGAATTCATGTCGGTGCTAGACGGCATTAAAACAGTTGCGGCCGGCCAAGTGGAACTGATGCCAGAGACGCTGGCCTTTCTGGAAGAGTTGAAGGAACCGCTGCACCTGCAAGTGTTCATCACCCCCACTTGACCTTACTGCCCGCGAGCCGTGATGCTCGCACACCACCTGGCCATCGCCAGCGACAAGGTGACGGCCGACATGGTCGAAGCCATCGAATTTCCCCACCTGGCGCAAAAGTACAGCGTGATGGGTGTGCCGCGTTCGGTCATCAACGAGACGGTGCATGTAGAGGGGGCCGCCCCTGAGCCGATGTTGTTGGAGCGTTTGAAAGAGGCCGTGTCGGCGGAGTAAGGTCTAGCGCGCAAAGATAATCACAGCAGCCCTTGGCAGTGCAACTGGCGAGGGCTGTTGTCTATTTTTTTGAGAGGGGGCGTTCGTCGTGCGCAGTCTGGGGCGCTGCAGCGTCGCCAGTCGGTGGGTGACGACGTCATCTCCCGACTCATTATGCAACCTTGCGGCGTCGCTTGCATCTAAATTGAAGAGGATGAATGTTAGGAGGCCCAAGTTGGATGCCCGACAGGAATTAAGCGTAGAGGAGCTGGAGAGGCGACTGGCTGACCTGAAGGCGCGTATGCCGGCCCATTCCATTCCGCCCTCAATGATGATCGCGTTAGATGAATTGGAAGAGCAACTGGCTGAACGCTACGCCAGGGATGAAAAGGAGAAGCCAAAAGTGAGCGCAGAGTTGAAAAAAGCTATTGATCGCGACGTGCAAGACAATCAAGAGACTGCTGATGCCCTCGCCCAGCCGCTCCACGTGACCGACGACGAGTTTGAAGCGGTCGTACTGGGTTCCGAGTTGCCGGTGATCGTCGATTTCTGGGCGCCGTGGTGTATGCCCTGCCGGATGATCGCGCCGACGTTGGAGGAGGTCG
>CBFDAD010000274.1:0-2980 GCA_965602705.1 uncultured bacterium | reverse complement strand
TAATAGGTGCCACCGGTTGGCGCAATAAAGTCATAATCCAGCCGGGGGGTGGTGAAAAAGTCCGGCGGATACACGATATCGCCGATAGTTTCATAATGCATCGCATCGGCGCTGTGCGGCCCCACCATCATCCACGCACCACGGGTATCCGGTCCACTGGCGTTACGGCCGGGTTGGCGCTGCATGGCCCACCACGTCTTGGGAAACTCGGTCCAGTCCCGATGATAATCCGCTGCAGTGAGATAGCGCGAGAAATGCTCCGCTTCAATAGAGACATAGCTGTAGCCTTGATAGGAGAGCGGATCCGACGGGTCACAGTGATCCGCAAAGGGCAAGGGATAGGTTGTTCCCGAAGGATAGTCGCCCACAAGTTCCCAACAGCCATAGCAGCGCGTGTCCTCCTGCATCGAACCAGAGCGGTCGTAAACGATAGCGATGTCCAGGTTCTCAATGTTCTCGGCCGTGGCGCTGGCCTCGACGGGAATCGTGTCGAAACCGATCACCCGCACAAAGTTCAAAGGTACCTGTTGCTCAGCGCGAACGTTGATGCGATTGGCCGTGTTTGCCTCGCCCGCGCTACGGAACTGTTGCGTATCAATGATGATCACCGTGTCTGCATCGGGGCTGGGACAGGACCCCAGGCTCGAACCAAGCGTCTCTACACAAGCACCTTCCGCGCTATACCCGTTTTTCTGCAAGTATTCCAGCGCACGCCTGTGGGCCGCCTCCTCTGACGGCAGCTCTTGCGCGCCAGCCAAGGCCGCTGCGTCCATCGCCCGCGCCAGACGCACTCTCTCCGCATAGACCACACCCAGGTCCACCCCGAGCCCGATAATAGCGATGAGCGTGATGATGGCAAACACCACCACGATCAGGCTCTGACCGCTCTCATCCTGGATTAGGTGACGTGCTCTCAAGTTGGCTCTGTCTCTGAAAATCCGCCCCATCGCCGCACCTCCTTCTCAAGCTGCGCCCCTCTAATCGACACGCGAGTCTAACGTAACGCGCATCGTACTCTGGGCATAAAGGGTAAATGTTTCCGGCAATAACTCGGTAAAAAACGGCAATTTCAACAACTGCTCGTGCGTGTACCAAACCTCAACGATGATGAAATTATCTTCGCTGGGGATGTCCAAAAGACCCTGATTAATAAAGTACTCCCGGTTAAAATCTTCGTTGTTTTGCCGCGCGACCTCGGCCATGCTGGCCCCATCAACGGGGGTTGCACCACTCGGCAGCGTGCCTGTGATCCAAGGCCCGTGGACTACCGCGGGCTGTGGGTCCGGTGTGCCAACCCCATCAAATTGAGGGGAGACCGTGATATAGGTGACAGCGATAGCGGTATTGGCGGGCAAATCGCTGACGTCGTTGGGACGCAAGAACGGAATCAGGTCCTCGCCGCGCTGATCCACCCCCGCAGACGCCACCAAACGCTTGAAAACCTCTTGCACATCCTCAGCGCTATCCAACCAGCGACCGCGAGCTGCAAACCGTGTTCCCTCGCGGTTTGCATTGACCACGACCATGTAATTGCGCAAGGCGGCACCCACCTCCACCAGGCCCACAAACATGACAAGTAGCAAGGGCAAGGTGAGCGCCAGTTCCACCAGACTCTGACCCTCGGCCTTTTGAATTTTCCGCCAGATTTTCATCTCTCGCTCTCCTCCATCACGTTTGACAAGCTACGCCTGCCACAGACGGCAGATAATAAACCTGCCGATTAAAAGACCGTGCCGTCACGACTATCCAGTTGGACAACCAGGTGTTGCCCGGACGAAGATCCGGTGACGATCCATATCGGGCGCGTGCCTCCGGGTTCCATGCGCAGTTTAAGGCTAATAGACACGCGCGCGTGCCTTTCCACAAAATTACCCCCACCTCGCCCCCACCAAATCTGCAACGCCTGGCTGCTATCTACCTGCCACTGATCAAGCGGCAACGCGGGCAGGCGCTGAGGCGTTAACGCTGTCCGTAATCGTTCCGCCTGGCCGTCCATCACCCGTATGATCGCCATACGCCCCTGCGATGGCGAGTAGAATTGAAAGGTCCATCTATCCCGTTTCAGAACGCCCCCTGGTCCCAAGTCGTCCCAGGTGATCCCGGCCGAGGAGAATTGGGCATCCGGTTGCCAACGCAGCGCTTCTTGCTGGGCGATGGCGAACACCGTCCGCGCCTGCGCCTCCTCTGCCAGCAGAAATGCCGGCGGCGGAGGCGTCTGCGGTGACTCGGGTACCTGCAACTGATATAGCAGAATGCCGAAAATGACCAAGATAAAAAGCATCAGCCCACCGACGACTAGCCATTGTGTCCGTGTCATATCTGCCCACCTCACCCGCCACCGCTGCCGCCACTGGCATTCAAGAGTATGATGGGTAGATAAAGATAGTTGCAGGCAACGTGCGCATTGCTGTTATAAAAGACCCCCCAGCGGTCACTTTCGACCCGCTCGTGATAAACCGCGTGCAGGTGATTCCCGGGGCTTTCGCCGGCCAGGACCTGGCGCAGATCACCCACTAATGCCATGTGGGCCGTAGCGGAGTCTCGGCCCATGTCCACTACGCCACACATATCGGTGGAGAGGGTGATAGCGTCGGTGGCCCAATACAGGTTTCCGCCGGAATCACTGCCCGGCTGCGTGGCATAGTCCCAATAGACCTTGTAGACGGGCTGCTGAGCGACGGCTTGGGCCAACCCCGGCTCAGGCGTATCGTTCACGGCCTGTGCGTGCCAGGTGAGGACCGGTACCGTCTGCGTGCCGGAGACGGCCAGGCTGACCTGCGGGCGCAAGAACTGAACATATTCCGCCCAATCCTCGCCTTCCCCTGATTTGAAAATTTCCGCCCCCGAAACAGATGAACCAGTATCAGCCCCGTGAGGATATGTACGTATGGCCCGCCAACTGTCCTCACTGCTAGAATAATACTTGTAGCCGATCGCATACTTGCGCCTGGCCCCCGTGTCCTCGATTGATACCAGGTCC
>CBFDAD010000273.1:0-2988 GCA_965602705.1 uncultured bacterium | reverse complement strand
AGCCGTTGCGAGGGCACGGTCCACCGGTGGTGTGCAAGATTTCGCCGGGCCGGCTCACGGCCGACAACGTACTGGTGGATGCGGGCCAGCGGGCCTGGTTGACCGACTTTGCCCGCGCGGGCCAGGCCCCCCAATGGTGGGACTTTGTGTGCCTGGAGGCGATGATTCGCTTTGACCTAAGCCAGGCCCCGGACCTGTTGGCCTGGCAAGAGTTTGAGGAGTGTCTGGTGGCGCCGGTGCGGCTCCACGACCGGTTGCGCGAGCAAGACGTGATCGCTGAGCTGCGAACGAGCGTGGCTCTCATCGAGCAAATCCGGCGCCAGGCCGGCAGCGAAGTGGGTCCTAATCCGTTGCCTCATTACGCCGGTTTGCTGGCGTGGGCCGTGGGGGCTATGGCTCAGTATGATCCAGCGGGTCTGTACACCCAGGCTGAACGGATGCGCGGCGCGCACCTGCTCCTGGCGGCGGCCATGCTTGCCCGACGGTTAGGCGAAGCGCGTCCAATGTCCTCGGCGGAGGGTCCGTTGCGCCTGAAGGGCGATGGCAGTGTATGGATTGGGGACCGTCGCGTCGTGGAGCTGGTGGGGCAAGAGTTGGCTCTGCTGCGTTGTCTGTATGGGCAGGCCGGTCAACTTGTGAGTCGCAAGACTATTGTGGAATCTGTGTTCGGTGAGCCGTATCAGGCGGATGGTGAGGGATTGGAAAGCCGCATCAACACTCTGGTCGGACGGCTCCGAAAGCATATTGAGCCCAATCCGAACCGTCCGCGCTACATCATTACTGTTCGGAGAAGAGGGTATCGCCTTCAAGGGGATGGCAAGCCGCCCAAATAGCTTTGAGAGTATCTTACTGTGCTCTCTGTATCATCCAGGTGAGGTGTGACGTCAGCGTAGCGTGACGTGCTTGAGAGCCTGATCGAAAAACTGCAAGGTTATTGAAAGCCGACCATGACGTGGTCGGCTTTTGCACGTGGTAGGATTTATCTGATGTGCACTGTCTGCTCCGGTTCCAGTAGCCGGGTTCGAGATTATGTACGATTGTGTTAAGAGGAGGCGTGGCGATGTTTATAGACAGGTTTGACCGCTGTAGAAACTGCGGGCACCATACTTTTCTTCGCACCACGAGTGTTTACCGATGCCCCAAGTGTTTTGGCCTCTTTTGCGACAAGTGTCGCGCGGGGAACTGGCTGCTCGGGTACAAGTGCCCTCATTGCACTTTTAACATCTCTTCCTTTGCGGAACTCACCCGATTGCGCATAGGCACCTGTTAGCCGTGAAGGTTCGGGTATCGCGTCCGCAACAGATAAGAACTTTATCGCGCCTGACTCAAAGCAGCCACGCAGTAATTGAGCCGTTCGCGGAGCAGGGTAGCACCTGCAGGCGGCCCCATCACCGCATGGGCAGGCGGTGAGACAGATGGCCGTGCTCTTGCGTCATTGGAATGAGGTGTGTTGTCAGAAAAGGGTGACGTTGTGTAAGGGTCTGTGAACGATAGTGTGAGGTAACCGCAAGCTCACAGTGACGTGAGCCGCCTCAGCATGTAATAGAATAATAATCAGAGTGCCGACTGTGTTGTTGCGCGTGGTTGGGCAGGGCGTGCAATCCGCCGCCTGCCGGCAGTGGTTGGAAGGAGGAAAAAAATGACTCTCACCAGTTCTATCACAAACGCCGTCGTGGTACTGATCGTCGTGGTCGTCGTCATCGGCACGGTTCTGGGCCTCACTGCATCGGGGACTGATTTGCTCAATCCCCAGACAAGCATGGCCAAGCAGCGCCAGATAGATGCAGAGACAGCGCACATGACTGAACTGAACCGGATCGCGGAGCAAAAGCTGGAGGAAGAGAACAGGATCGAGGCTGAGCTGCAAAAACGCAAGGCTGACCTGGAACTAACGTTACTGCCAATCCGGGAGTATTTGTTCACTGCTGCTCAAGTGTTTGCCGTGGTGATCGTGGCCATCGGGGTGGCTTTTCTATTGGCCCGGCTTGGATACCGTTGGTCAGGCATCGGCGATCAAGCTGAGGACGTCTGGAAGGTGCAGGCCTATCGCGACGCCAGAATTCAACTGGCGCGTGAAAATGAGCGGCATTTCCGGGGGGCGTTTCCTCCCCAGCCCGTGGCGCAAGCGCCGTCTGTCGCGGGTGGCGACGGTCACCATCAAGTGCCGGCGCCGTTTGGGGCAGGCAACGCGGCGCAGCGCCGCAAGCAGCACTTGACCCCTGCTGGGGCAGCGAGCTGAGGAATACGATCTGACAACGCAGTGGGCGGTTGCCACCGAGTAACCGCCCTCTGCTAGCGCTCGTACTCGATTCGACGTTGGTGCGCCAATAGCTGTACCGTGGACTGGCGGCGACTGGGTCCTGTGTGTAACGCTGGGAAGAATCTCCTTGGCTGAGACCTTGCGCTACCCCGAGCCGCCGCTGTGTTCTCCGGCAAAGGTGTAGACTGGATTGATTTGACCCTGCTCCACGTAGCGTTTCACCTCACTGACGCGCAGCCCTTTCAACCCCATGTCTTCAACTGTGCGCCCCCGCTCATAGTAATTGGTGCCGTGGACCACGCAGGCCAGCCGCACCATGGCATCGATGGCCCAGGTGTTCACGCCAAACTGGGCCCCCAACGCGGTCAGGGGCACCAGGCTGAAGGGCACGTCCTCAAAGATGTAACGGTGGCGCAGGTTGCGCGGCGCTTTGATCCCCTGGTAGCCCGCGTTGGCCTGTATCGCCTCGTAAAGGGTGTGTCCCTCGGCCGAGTAGGCGTCCTTCAACCAGCGCAGCGCGGGCCGCGCACGCACGCCCAGCGCAGCCGCGACGGTCACCCGCTCGCGGTCCAGCACCTCCAGCACGCGCGCGGTGGAACGGGTGACGCCCTCGACGTAAAACTGGAACTCGCCTTTGGTGCGCTCGATCCATCCGGCGTTGAGCAGCGTCAGCGCCGGATGAAAGATGGCGCCCATGTTGTCCAGGCTGGTGTGCAGCACGTTGGGGG
>CBFDAD010000272.1:0-2989 GCA_965602705.1 uncultured bacterium | reverse complement strand
GTTCTACGAGATTATCTCTTGCCGAGCTTGGCGGTAGAGCCTGCACGGGTCTCCCTGGATGCGCTGGATGCCCATTGCCTGGCGCGCGTCGCTGCTAAACACGAGCTTGCCGGTCATCGCCGCGCGCATGGCGTTGATCCGCGTCGCCCTCGGCGGCGGCTTGGGCGATGGGCAGTGGTGTAAAGCCGTCCTTGCGGGCGCGGCCGGCGTACTCGTCCTCCCGGTTGCCGATGAGCACCTGCAGACCACTGTCGCGCAAGTTGAGCGCCTGGGCGCGGCCCTGGTTGCCATAGCCGATGACGGCGATTCGCCTGTCCCGGAGCAGGGTCAGATCGGCGTCCTGGTCGCGATAGATGCGCATGGATGTCTCTCCATAGGGTGAAACACTGGTATGGAACCGATGGCGTTGGTGTGGCCAGTGAGGGCTAGCGCACGCCCAGGTCGTGCCCCAGCGTCTCCAGGTCGATCAGGATGGAATTGTATCGCTGTGTCTCTGCGATGGCGGCCTCGGTGAACCCGGAACGACAAAAGAAAACATAGTGTACCGTCCATTCCTCTCTGTCTTTGGGGACAACGCGGTCTGTCTTGTCGATCAGTTCGCGTACGACGCTGCGGCCGAGGGACTCACGAGTCCATTTGGCCTCGCCTAGCAAGATGTTTTTCTGCCGCCAGTTGACCGCCACGACATCGACCTGCGCGTCCGAACTCCAGTGACTGCCGACCCGTTCGGGCATAAAGGGCAGGGTGTTAGCGCGCGCTTGGATCAGCGTCCACTCGCGGCACAACTGCTCAAAGGCGTATAGTCCGACGTAAGAGGGGAGCTGCTCGCCGATCAGCGTCCATAGCCAGTCGTGTAGCCTCTGGTCTAGCATGTGTTGGTTGGGGTGGATAAAGCGATAGTAGAAACGCAAGTAAGCGTCCGCCAGATCATAGCGTCCTCGCCGGGAGGAGGCACGCTTCTTCTCAGGCACGGTCGCCGGCAATGCGCGCCGGACAAAGAGTAGTTCTTGAAGGCGGTTCAGGTAGGCGGCGACGTTGTTGATCCCGGTTGCCCTGGCGATGTCGCTCTGCGTGTGGTTGCCGGCGGCGATGGCCAGCAGCACGGCCAAGTAGTTGCGCGGTTGCTGCACTTCGTCGTGGAGCAGGTATTGGGGGTCGGTGCGAAACATGCCCGTCGGGCGAAAGAGGTGGCGGCGCACGTTGTCGGCCAACGATACCTGATCACTAAATCGTTCCAGGTAGGCCGGGACGCCGCCCAGCATTGCATAGACTGCTACCAGCCGGTCCACCGAATAGCCCGGCAGGAAACTGGCTAGCGCTGAAAAAGGCAGTGGCCCGAGGCGCATGCTGCCGATGACGCGTCCAAAGAGCGGCGCCTGGTGAGCGTGCAGCTTGTCCATCATGCCCACGTGACTGCCGCAGAGCACTAAAAAGATCGACGTGTTCTTGAGGTGATGGTCCCAAGCGTTTTGCAGTACGGAGGGCAGCGCCGATTCGACCTCAACCGCGTACGGAAATTCGTCCAAGATGACGATCAGGCGTTGCGCGCGGGCCAAGTCCGCGATCTGGCGCAGGGCCATCTCCCAGGTTGGATAGCCAAAGTTGGGATCGGCGGGCACGTTGGGGTGGGCGTGGTTGTGGATAGCTTGTGAAAAGGAACGCAGCAACTGGGTCTCTGAGATACGGCTGGCCACCCAAAAGATAAAGGGGACGCCGCTTTGTCTGGCCCATTCGACCAGCAGGGTTGTTTTGCCCAGGCGGCGGCGACCTGACATGGTCAGGAGGTGTGCACCCGGTTCGTCGAGCACCAGGTCTAGCTCTTGGAGTTCTTGCTCGCGGTCAAACAGCATAGCTGATCTCCTCGTAAGATAATGGGGATTATGATAATTTCCCTTATCTTATAACATTTGGGCTTGGATGTCAAGCGGCTTGGGTGTCAAGCAGCTTTGAGACGGCCTGCCATAGAACTGAGATTCGGTCACCCTCCCATTGGGCCGCTGAACTTGCCCCAAAACTGAAACACACCCTCTCAGGCAGAATCCTTGACAAACTCCGTTGGCCAGTCTATACTGGTATTATCAAGCATCGGGGGAATGCATGGAAGACCGACATCGAGGGCGTGCTTGGACGGTTTCTGACCGGTATGGCAACGAGATCTATTTGACGTGGGAGCGATGGGAGCACATCATCGAGTTCCATCCCGAGATGGAGGCGTTCTTTGATGAAATTCGCCTGACGGTGCAGCGGTTTCGGCGGCGGCAGGATGCACTCAACCCCTATAAGTGGTTCTATGTCCGGTGGGGTATCGAGGGCTTGGAGACGTGGAACAATTGTATTGTTGCTGTCGTGGTCTACCGACCCGAATCGGAGCGGTTTGTTGTGACAGCCTACCAGGATTACATTGGGGAACGGTAAGCAAATGCGTGATTTGCACTTTTCTTACGATGCAGATGGAGACGTGCTGTACATTGCTTTTGACAAGGGCCGCAAGGCCAGCAGTGTGTCCTTGAACGATCAAATCATCTTGCGGTTCGACGCACAGACGGGTGAGGCCGTTGGCCTGACGGTTCTTGACTTTTCTCGGCTGGCGAGCGCCGAAGAAGTGCTTCCCCTGTCACGCTTGGACGAGTTTCCTGCCGAGCTGCGCGCCAAGGTCTGGGCTATCCTGAGGTCTCCTCCGGTTAGCCGCTATCTGCATATCGTGTCTCCTGTTGATGCGCGTGTGCCAGGTGCATCATTGGTACGCCAGTTTTCGCTCGCTGAATTGCTTCTGGTTGCCTGAGAGTTGACGGAAGATTGAGAGGGTGTCCTCCTCTCGCTGCATTCGCGCGGATTCGTTGGGTTCTCCGTTCGCTGTCCTATCTCCAGGGGGTGAACCATGCAAATCACACGCGTAGAAGTGACGCCCGTCGAGCTGCCCTTGCGCCTGCCCTATCACACGGTGGACGGGACCGAGGTGAACCACACGGGAGCCATCTTTGTTCGTGTC
>CBFDAD010000271.1:0-3004 GCA_965602705.1 uncultured bacterium | reverse complement strand
CCACACTCGACGCACAGACCCAAAACCAGTGCTCCTGGGTAGATGTGTGCAACGTCAAAGTCAGCTTTTCAACGGCTCTCAGCGAACCGGTTAAAGTCTACCGCATAAGCCCACCAGTTGTTCAACTTGCCGTCGGTGCGTCCCTCCACGCGCGGAAGATGCTGAAACCACCAGCGATGGTGAGCGCGGATATCGCCCCCGCCCCACTTTCCGCTGTTCACCCGGCGCCGCTCCCCGGTGAGCTGTGGGTATTTCAGCCAGTCGTCGCAGGTGCTCCACACCACCCGCCGGTTGCCCCAATCATAGTCTCGGTCGCTGTTGGGGGCATAGTGCATCCAACCACAGCCGGCGCGGCCCGGCGCAACCTTGTCATACAGGGTGAAACGATTCCAGGCGTGCGTCTCTTCGTGCTCCCAGGAGCCATAGACGTGCCGCATAATGGACTCGACGCGATGGCCAAAGTTCTCCAACATCTCGCCCACGCCCCGCTCATAATTGAACCCCATCGTCACAAAAATGCGCGAGGTTTGTATCCCTTCCACGGGTGGTGAGTTGCAAAAGTAGGCCCCTCGGCCCGCCATAGTGGATTCCCAGAACCCGGCATAAGGAAAACCCCACAGCCATACCTCGTCAATCTCACCGCTCTCGACCCGCGGGCCAACCTCGAACTCGCGAAAGATGGCCTGATAATCCACCGCGTCGGGCTGATGCCACGCTTGCTCGCCTTCCTGGCAGCGCAAGTAAGACTGCCCTGTGTAGCGAAACCCGTCCTTCTTGACCGGGAAGACATCCACATCCCGCCATTCGACGACCCGGTAGCGCACGTACCCATCGCTGCATTCGAGTAAGTCGGCGATGTAACCGTCCGCCAACGTGCGCGGGTCATTCCACCGGCACACCTCGTGCAGCCGCTCGCCACTCTTGTTATGAATAACAGGGTCAAAGTTGAGCACAAGCACTTGCGGCGCGACAAAAGGCGCGGGTACTGGCTTTCTTTTCCACATAACATCCTCCTAGCTCTAGAACGTCATTTTGTAAACGCTCAGGCTACCTTCCCGAAAGCTAGAATTTGATGATTGGCCAAGTCGGAGCCGGTCATAGGACTCTAACCTGGGCAAAAATTGTTCTCTCGGAGCTTTCGGGAAGGTAATAGGCGCCTCTGTGTGAGATGCTGCATTACCAAGCATGTTAACTGTGCTCAGTATAGCATGCTTTGCGCCAAGAACCAATCTTGCCATCCTCGCCAATAACGAGTTTGCCTCGTTGCTCAAGAAATGATATACTTTAGAGGCATAATCCAAACGGCCCGCGGGCCGTTTTCATGTCTAAAGCCAAGCTACCGTAACGATGACCAAACGCAAAGGACGCAAACTCAACTCGATGCGCGTGTTAGAGGCCCACGGCGTGCCGTATGAGGTTTTTACCTATCCACCTCAACGTCACTCGGCAACGGAAGTGGCCGAACTGGCTGGCGTGCCACCGGCTCAAGTCTACAAGACGCTGGTGGTGCAACGCGAGCAGGGCAAACCCTTGCTGGTGATGGTCCCCGCCGATCGCGAACTAAACCTCAAGCGGCTGGCAACCTCTATCGATGAAAAGAAACTACACATGGCCCCTCACCGCAAGGCCGAGCAGTTGACCGGGCTCCAGGTCGGCGGTATCTCGGCGCTGTCCCTGCTCAACCGAGGCTTTGACATTTTTATGGACCGGGCAGCCACCGAGCAGGAGGAGATTTACGTCAGCGCCGGGCAGCGGGGCGTCAACTTGCGTCTGGCAGTAGACGACCTGCTGCGCGTCACTGGTGCGTGCCTGGTCGAAGGGACCGCGACATAACTTTACAAAGGACAAAGACTGAACGAATGACGACTGTACATGAGATCATAACCAAGACAACCGCAATCATGCCGGCTGAGCCCAGGCAAACCGTCCAGATCACCCTGGACGATGGTCGCATTTTTGAAGGATCGATCGGGACCACCTTGGAGCAGTTCTTCAAAGCCGCCTATCCCACGCCGCCGGCGCCCATTGTGGGAGCGTTGGTGAACGAACGATTACGCGAGCTGACATTCCGCGTTCAGACCGACATCAACGTGGCCCCCATCACGATGAAGAACAGCGATGGTATGCGAATCTACCGCCGGTCGCTCTCCATCTTGTTGGTCGTCGCCGTCCACGAACTCTTTCCTGGCACGCGCCTCTTTGTGGACCACTCGCTCACCTTTGGCGGTTACTTTTGCCGGATCGAGGGCCGCGAGCCTTTTTCACCGCAGGAGCTGAAACGATTAAAGCAGCGTATGTGGGACATCGTGGAACAGAATGAACCTATCGTCAAGGAACGCATTCCACTAGAGCAAGCCCAGGCAATGTTCAACGAACTAGGCCACGCAGACCGCATTCGTCTGCTAAAATACCGCCACAAAGACTACCTGACCATCTACAAGCTGCGCGGCGTGCCCGACTATTTTTACGGCTACATGGTCCCCTCAACCGGCTACCTGCGTTGGTTTGAGCTGCAACACTCTCCCCCTGGCTTTATCGTGCGCTTTCCCCGGCGCCACCAGCCAACCGTCCTGCAGCCCTACCACAACTACCCCAAACTGGTTGCCGTCTTTCGCGAGTACGGTGCATGGTTGCAGGTCACGGACGTAAGAGACGTAGGCGGGCTCAACGAAGCGTTTGAAAAAGGGCGCGCGCGCAAAATGATCCTGGTGGCCGAAGCGTTGCACGAGCAACGCATTGCCCAAATCGCCAACCAGATTGCCAAGCACCGTGACGATATCGGCCTGGTGCTCATCGCCGGGCCATCGTGTTCAGGCAAGACCACCTTTGCCAAACGGCTAGCAGTTCAATTGCTGGCTAACGGCATCCGCCCCAAATCCCTGGGGCTGGACGACTACTTTGTGGCACGAGAAAAGACGCCGCTCGACGAAAATGGCGAGTATAACTTTGAGGCCCTGGAGGCCCTCGACCTGGAGCTTTTCAATTCCCAACTGGTCGACCTGAT
>CBFDAD010000270.1:0-3008 GCA_965602705.1 uncultured bacterium | reverse complement strand
TATCTCTCCCCCTGACGCCTACTGCGCACCGTCTATCACGTGGAGCCATTGATCATTGGGTAGCGGCTGACCCTCGTACACGGCTTGTAATCGCTCCTCACTCACCGCATCGTACAAGCCTACAGCCAGCAGATAGGGGCCAGGCGGTGCGTCCGCAGGGATTTCAAGCGTATGACTATCCGGGATGTATTCACCGGGCCGCCACTGTTTGGTCAGCACGACGCCATCCTGTGGCCAGCCATCCACGTGGGTGATGGGTTGACCTTCGGGCGTCAGCAGGTGGTTAAAGACGGAGTATTGCTTATCGGGGCGGCGCAAAGCATACCAGGCGTAATTGAGTTCGAGCTGACCACCAGGCCGGGCTTCGCCTTCAATCCGGTATCCTCGTAGGCCAATCTGATCGCCAAAACCCACCCGGACACTCGTCAAACCATTGGGAAGTTGCCTCAGCATGGCCCTCTCCTCGACGGTCAACGTGCCGAGCGTCAGGCTTTGATTACCCTCAACTGCCCAGGTCTGGCCATCGGGGCCAAGTACCGTGAGGGTCAATTCGGCGCGACCTGGCGCCGCGTCGGTGGGAATTTGTATAACGACGGGCAAGGAAACCAATCGCCCTGGGGACCAGTCAGTCGCGGGATATCCAGGGATGAGCGACAACTTCTGCGTGACAATCGGCGTCTCCCCCGTCCCCGACAACGCCAGTCTCGATTGGTGCCATAGCTGTAGACGCAGTTCCAAATCTGGCGGGGGTCCTTGCGGCGCCAGCCAATGTAACCGCACCGTCATGGGGTAACCCTGCTGGAAACGCAGTCCCGCCAGCCCGTAAGCAGCAAGGGTCAGCGCACCAGTCGTCCCCTCAGCAGGCTCAAAAGTGAAAGGGCCGACAAAATCATCTACGTACACGAGCACCGGCGGTGTCACGGGCTCGACCACGTCAAAAGTCAACAAATCCACGCTGCGCTGAGGGTGCGGACCCGTCACACCCACTGGCTGGAGCGGTACGCCGCTCGTCATATCCACGACAGTTAATTGCAACGTAAACGGTCCCGGAGGAGCCCCTTGTGGCACGAGCAAACCCTGCCGGTTGGTAATCAAGCCGTCCGCCCCCCGGCTTGATGGTGAGTCAAGCCAATCTTCTGCCAGGACATCCCACTCTCGCCAGCGATAACCGTACTGGTCCACCACAGACAGCACGAGCTTCACATCACCTTCCAATGGCCCATCGACGGCCCACGTCATCGTCAAACGTAAACCCTCACCGGCTGGAACCTGAAGCACATCACTGGCCAGGTGCTCCAACCGCAGGTGGTCACCAAAGGCGAGTCCAAGCGGTGAGGAGAACGCATATTGCTCTTCTGACTCCGCGGATGGCATAGACGAGGGCGGCAGGTACAAACTCAGGTCGTGTCTCGTCCACACAGGGTGGGCGTGCGTGTTGAGCCAGTTGGCCCCAAAGCGGGTCGGGTCCACGTCGTTCACCGCTGCCGGGATGACCCACAGCCTTTTATAGTTGCTCAGCAGCTCCTGCAACACTGGCTCGGCCTCCTCAGGCACCAACTGCGGAGGGGCATAAGGCGGCAAGGCTGTGATCGGTGGAAAGTCATCGGGCTCATAGTAATGAAACATGAGCGATTGCCACGGGCCGTAAAAGAGGACGCCATCACCAGGACGCGCGTGGGCGCTGACGGTTGCTACCGTGCGGCCATAGCTAGACTTGATCCACCGGACGGTGCGCGGCAATCCATAAACGCCCAAAATCGAGATAGTCAAGGCCGACAGGCCCAGCCATATGACGGCCGACCGCCAGTACTTGGCCACCATCCTGGGGAGTTGCCCCAGCGCCAGCGCCACAAACGGCAACACAAAAATGAGATAACGAGAGCGGGGTGGTTCGGGCATCAGAAATGCCAGCGCGACGGGCAACAGAGCACTGACGATCAGCCAGGTGCCGATGACCCGCGAGCGTCGCCAGGCGACGAACAGCCCCAGTGCCACCAGCAACCCCCAACCGTAGACCATAACCCAAGGAACACCCTTGATGGGACCAAAGAGCAGATCGGCCAATAAGCGGCGCAACTGGCTACCGCTGGGCCAGATGGGAACGAAACGCCCCCATGCTTCCGTCAGCGAGGCAGACAATCCGGGGGAGCGCACCAACCAGACCAATCCCGCCAGCCCGACCAGTCCGTGAGCCGCGCTCCAGGCGAGCAAGGACCGCCAGCGGCGCGCCAGCAACAGGCTGACGAATTGAGTGACGATCAAGAGCGCCATGTAATAATGGGTAAAGAGGCCCAGGGCATTGACCAACAGCAGCCCGATCAATGTGGATGGGCGCGGCCATTCCCGGTCGAACAGCAGCGGTAAAAACCGCAGTGATGACCAGGTAGCCCACACGATGACCAGGGTGTACATGCGGGCGTCGCGCGCGTAATAGACTTCCAAGGGCAACAGAGCCAGGGTCAGAGCAGGCAGGAAGGCAGCAATTATCTTCTCGACTGCGTCGGTAGTATTTAACCGCCGGGTCAGTGTACGGGCCAGGCGAACCGTCAGGGCAATCCCCAACAGACTGGCGCCCACAGCAAACAATCGCAGGCTGTATTCGCTGGTCCCTGTCAGGCTCATCCAGAGACGCATCAGCAAATAATAGACCGGTGGGTGCTCGCGTACGGCCTCGCGCAAGTAAGTGAGGATGTCCAAAAAGGGACGGTGAGCGACAAAGTAGGTGGCCGCTTCGTCAAACGTTAAATCGCTGGCGTCGAGCTGCCACAGGCGCACCGCCCAGGCAGCCCACAGGATCAACCACCAAAGCCAGGGACCGGTTGCCAGACGGTCCCAGTAGCACCTCAAACGACTAGACGACGCAATTCGCATTCTAACTGCCATATAACAAGTGCACCTTTGTCATCGATTCTCCGCCCTTCGTCTGCTCCTCGGGCGGGGTGACAAAGGTCCTCAATTGTAACCCACCCTGCCCAATCCAGCAAGGTGCACCACACCACCACGCCGCT
>CBFDAD010000269.1:0-3015 GCA_965602705.1 uncultured bacterium | reverse complement strand
GTGGCGCGGGGTTGGCGGAAAGTAGGTGCCGCCGTAAAAGGGGACCAATTCCGGTGTGAGGAAGACGGTCATTGGCCAGCCGCCCTGACCCGTCAAGGCCTGGACGGCTTGCATGTAGATGGCATCCAGGTCGGGACGTTCTTCGCGGTCCACTTTGATGTTGATGAACAGTTTGTTCATCAGCCGGGCGGTGCTTTCGTCCTCAAAGGACTCGTGCGCCATCACGTGGCACCAATGGCAGGCAGAGTAACCGATGCTGAGCAAAATCGGCTTGTCTTCGGTTTTGGCTTTTTGCAACGCCTCTTCGCCCCAGGGATACCATTCCACCGGGTTGTGGGCGTGTTGTAGCAGATAAGGACTGGTTTCGTCGATCAGTTTATTCGGCATCTTTCACCTTTGTACTCGCAATATAAAAGTCGCGAGAGTTTGGAGATTCCTCGACTCCTTTCAGTCGTTACTAAGAAACTTGCCCAGCGAGCGTCATTTCGAGCGACCGCAGGAGCCTGTCCTGAGCCTGTCGAAGGAAGTCGAGAAATCTCACGTGGTCGAGACTGGAGACCCTTCGACTCCGCTGCGCTCCGCTCAGGGTGACGGAGACGTATAGTTTCTTGCTTACTGAACAGCGACGTGGCGCTGTGGATTACTCGGAATGACGGTGGCTGAGTAGTACGATACAAGTATATCTGGCTTTAGGGGCAAAGTCGATGCGCGGTGGGGGGATGGTGCAAAGTAGGTGGTTCAGTAAACGACTTCAATGTCTGTGGCGTCGTTCTCCCCAGCGAAGACTCGCTGTTTGTCGTAGGGTGCGTCGGGGCGGGTCCAGCGATAAATCCACTGGGCTGCCGTTGTGGGCACGTTGACGCAGCCGTGGCTGCGCTGATTGCCATAGTCGTTGTGCCAGTAGGTGCCGTGGATGGCAACCCCCTTACGGGTGAAATAGGTGGTGAAACCGATGCCCGGTAGATCATAGCGGCCCTCGCCTTCGCCGCCGATCATGCGCGTCGCGGGTATTTTTTGCAGCACGCGATGTGTGCCCAACGGCGTCATCATGCCTGGCATGCCCGACGAGATGCGTGTATTGAAGACCTCGTTGCGGCCTTCAAAGCAGGTCAACCACTGCTTGCCCAACTCGATCAGAATCCGCTTGTCTTCGACCTGAGGCGACAGCGGCGTCAGTTCTTGGGGGGGGATGATGCGCAGATGTTCCGCCTTGGCCCAATAAACGCCATCCCAGGTCAGCCCTTCCCGCACGCCGTACCAGACCTGTTTTGGCTTTTCTTCAGCCACGTGTACGTCGATCACGCGAAAGATGGCGTCGTAGTAGAGACGGTGAGTGCGCTCCAGGCTGGGGTCAGGGCGAGCGCGCACGTCGGTGTAGGGCACGGTGACCCAAGCGAGCATACCCGGTGGTTCAACCCACCGGATGGGCCGGTTGAAGCGATAATCAACAGGTTGCACCCACGAGGAGTAGATATAGCCATCCAGGATGCGGTACCAGATGGGGTTATGGTCGTATTCACCGACGCCCTCTGCCTCCTCCAGGATGTTGACGATGTCGTCGTAGCGCCGTTCACCGACGTGTGGGGCCTCGTAATGGGGTTCGCTGTGCAACCAGGCGCGCCAGGTGGTCACCCGACCCAGGCGGTGTTCCGGCCGGGCGGCCAGATCGTCCGGGGGTAAAGGCAGTTTCGGCAGCGCGGTCACCCGACCCGGATGGTGTTCCGGCCGGACGGTCAGATCATCCGGGGGTAAGGGTAGTGGCGGCAGCGCGGTCAGTGCCAGGGCGCTGCTGGCTAGCTTGAGGAACCCTCGACGGGTCACGAGTCTCGGTGTCGGCATGCGGCTTCTGCTTTCAAAGCGAATGACGGGTAACCAGCGCTGGACGACGACGTTTGTCACTGATTACCACGGCTACACAGTTGCATGTACTATCGCAAGTATACACCGAATGGGCAAGGGCGTCAACGGGCGGGCGGGTGGCGGGCGGGTTGACGTGTGCTTGTCGGCGGTCAGAGGCGCTGAAGCGCCCACTACGAACCCTTGCGCCGAACCCGTGTGCCGAGTTGACGCCCGACCGTACCCGGTTATAATGTGGCTCGTCATATGCGCCGTTTTTCGTGCGCTAATTGCGAGTTTTCGATCGACGGAGGGTTTGTAAAGATGCACATACTCGTCACTAACGACGACGGGGTAGACGCGCCGGGCCTGCTGGCGCTCAATCAAGCATTGAGGGAGATAGCCGACACGACCGTGTTTGCCCCGTCGCACAATTGGTCCGCTTCGGGGCACGTCAAGACCATGCACAAGCCGCTGCGCGTGGGTGAGACGCACCTGGCAGATAACACGCTCGCCCTCACCACCAGCGGCGCGCCGTCGGACTGTGTCGCCCTGGCCTTTATGGGTGTCGTCGAGGGGCCCATTGATATGGTCGTCTCAGGCATCAACCGGGGTCCCAACCTGGGGCACGACGTGACTTATTCGGGCACGGTCACAGCGGCGATGGAGGGCGCCATTGCGGGTGTACCGGCGATCGCTGTCTCTCTGAGCACTTTTCAAGAGGCCGATTTTACTTTTGCCGCTCGTGTTGCTGCCCGGCTGGCGCACGAGGTAACCCGTCGCGGTCTGCCGCACGAAACGCTACTCAACGTCAATGTGCCGGCCGTGCCTGAAGAAGAAATAGCCGGGATCATGGTGACACGGATGGGCCTGCGCATCTACTACGATGAGTTAATCCGTCGCGTTGATCCCAAGGGTCGCCCGTACTATTGGATCGGGGGCAAGGAACCGGGCGGGGTGCTGGAGGAAGGGACCGACTTGTGGGCAGTGGCGAACAATTACGTGTCAGTCACGCCGCTCCAGCTCGATTTGACCGCCCACCGGTTAATTGAACAGGTCAAAGCGTGGGAGCTGCGCCTGTAATTCAAAAAAGGAGAAGTGAACATGACAGATCCACGAGTTGAAAAATTGGCCGATGTGCTGGTCAGCTATTCGGTTGCGATACAGCCAGGTGATAAG
>CBFDAD010000268.1:0-3030 GCA_965602705.1 uncultured bacterium | reverse complement strand
CTGGCCCGACAGATGGTAGGGCGAGAGGTCGTTTTTTGTGTCGACTGCTCCGACTACCAGGTCGACGAAGAGGTTCAGCAATCGGCCCAGCCCGTGCTGGTCATTGAAAACCTGAGTGCTGATAACGATAAAGGGTTGCTGGCACTACAAGACCTGTCCCTTGTCATTCATCAATGCGAAATTTTGGGCGTGGCCGGGGTAGCTGGGAATGGGCAACGGGAGTTGGCCGAGGTGATCACTGGCCTGCGCCCGGCGACGGTAGGACGGGTGTTTTTGGGTGAGTGCGACGTGACCAACAAGCATCCCCGCCGCGCCATTGATCTGGGCATGAGTCACGTCCCCGAAGACCGTATGCACACCGGGTTGATCGCCAATATGAGCGTCTGTGACAATCTGATCCTCAAGGACTACCGCCGTTCCCCCTTGTCCAGGTTGGGCTTTTTGGTACAACAGGCCATCGGGCGTTTCTCTGATCGCCTGATCAACGAGTTCGAGATCGCCACACCTAACCGCGACACACAGGTCAAGACGTTGTCAGGCGGCAACCTGCAGAAGGCGATCCTGGCCCGTGAAATCACTGCCGGTGGTGACCTAATGGTCGCTGTCCATCCCACGCGCGGCTTGGATGTGGGGGCAACCGAGTGGGTGCAGCGCAAGTTGTTAGAACAACGTCAAAAGGGCGCGGCGATTTTGCTCATATCGGAAGACCTGGATGAGCTTTTGGCGGTCAGTGACCGCATCGCAGTGATATATGAAGGTCGCATTATGGGAATCGTGCCGATTCAGAAAGCCGACGTGGAAGAAATCGGTCTGATGATGGCTGGCACCGCCGACGTATGTTAATTCAGATATCCGGTTGTAAAAGAAACTGGGTTTCTTGCCAATAAGGAACTGCATTATGAGAATCGTGTTTGAGCGACGACTAGAACCATCCCGAGTGATGGCCTTTTTGGTTCCCATCGTCTCCTTCATCTTGGCTTTGGTGGTGGGGGGCATTTTGCTGCTAGCGGCCGGCGTGAATCCCATCGAGACCTATAAAGCCATGTTCGACGGTGCCTTTGGCAGCGGTTATGCCCGCTCTGAGATGTTGGTCAAGGCTATTCCCCTGATGCTGACCGGGCTGGCGGTGTCTATTGCGTTTCGGATGCTCTTTTGGAACATCGGCGCGGAGGGACAACTGGCGATGGGAGCCATCGCCACAGCCTGGGTACCGCTGTTTGCGCTTAAGGACAGCGACCTGCCTGTCTGGGTGTTGCTGGTGCTGATGGGAGTCGTGGCCTTTATCGCCGGGGCATTATGGGGGGTGATCCCCGCCGCATTGAAAGCGTTTCTCAAGGTGAATGAGATCATCACCACGCTAATGCTGAACTATGTCGCCATTCTCCTGATGGACTATCTCTACACCGGCCCCTGGAAGGATAAGCAGGGTTTTGGCTTTCCCGGTACGGCCAGCTTTAAAGAAATCGCCGCATTGCCCCGCCTGACCGGGCGCGTGCACGCAGGCATCATCATTGCCATCGCTGCCGCCCTGTTCATCTGGATCGTGCTCATCCGCACCAAATGGGGCTATGAGATTCGGGTCATCGGCGAGAATCCCAACGCTGCGCGCTATGCGGGTATCAGCCTGACCCGCAACATTCTACTGGTGATGGCTTTGAGTGGCGGGTTGGCGGCGTTGGCCGGCTACGGCCAGGTGGCGGGCATCGCCTATCGTTTGCAGAAAGGCATCACAGTTGGTGACGGCTTTACGGCTATCATCATCGCCTGGCTGGCAAAGCTGCATCCTATTGGTGTGTTGTTCGTCGCCATCTTGATGGCGGCGCTCAGCGTGGGCGGCGATCAAATCACCATTACCATGGGCCTGCCAGCGGCTATGGCTGGGGTATTACAAGGGGCGATTCTGTTTTTGGTGTTGGGCGGCGAAATCTTTGTGCGGTATCGCCTGCGGTTTTTGCGCAAGGCCCAGAGTAAGGGATAGAAAGAGGAACAGCATGGATCTTGACTTGCTCGTCTCCATCCTAACCGTCACCATCCAGGCCGGTACGTCACTGGTCTTTGCCACGGTCGGTGAGATTCTCACTGAGCGCTCTGGCATCCTCAACCTGGGGCTGGAGGGCATCATGATTATGGGGGCGGTGACCGCCTTTGCTGGCGTGTTCCACTCCCAGAGTCTCATCATCGGAATTGTAATAGCGATGTTGGTGGGCGGATTGTTGGCTTCCATCCACGCTTTTCTGACCATCAGCTTGCGCACTGATCAGGTGGTCACGGGTCTGGCGCTGACGATCTTTGGCTCCGGTCTGGCCAGTTTTCTAGGCCAGCGACTGGGGCCGGGCGGCCAGCCGCTCGTGGGACAGGTCGGCCCCAAATTCACCAAGGTGGCGTTGCCCGTTCTGTCCAAGATTCCCTACCTGGGTGAGCCGTTGTTCAAACAAGACCCACTGGTCTACTTGATGTATCTGGTGGTGCCGTTGGCCTGGTACTTTATCTACAAGACGCGACCCGGCTTGCACTTGCGCGCCGTGGGTGAGAACCCTACCACGTCCGATGCGATGGGTATCAATGTGACCCGCACGCGTTACGTTTACACCATCCTAGGCGGTATGCTCATCGGTCTGGGTGGCGCCCACCTGTCGTTGGCCTACACCCCTGGTTGGACTGAGAATCTGACCGGCGGCCGCGGCTGGATCGCCATTGCGCTGGTTATCTTTGCCACCTGGGATCCGTTGCGGGCGCTGGTTGGTGCGGTGCTCTTTGGCGGGGTCAACGCCGTCCAGTTCCGTTTGCAGGCGGCGGGTACGACGATACCGGCGGCCTTTTTGGGCATGCTGCCCTATCTATTGACCATTGTTGTGCTGGTGGTCATAACTTGGTGGGAGGCGTTCAGCAAGCGGGTGGGTGCGCCAGCGGGATTGGGTTTGCCCTATGTGCGGGAAGAAAAAGGGTGACGTGTGACAGCGGAAAATGTACGTTGACTTTTTGACGCTGGCCTGCCTACGTGATCATCTGGACAACCTGCTGGGTGCGCGG
>CBFDAD010000267.1:0-3049 GCA_965602705.1 uncultured bacterium | reverse complement strand
GCCGGGGGGCATGCGTACCGGTATCAAGGCGATAAGGGCTTCCTGGAGTGGCTCGAGAGCGTTGGATGGGGTCATCAGTAGGTCACGCTGTACTTACATTGAGTTGACTTGTCAAATTACCCACACGTTCCATAGCTGCTTGGTACTGAGTCTCAACGGTCGTGTCTGCCAAGCGTGCGTAGATCAAGGTTGTAGTGAGGTCTTGATGTCCCATCAGACGTCGCAGGGCATCGATCGTCAAACCGTTGTTGAGCAAGGTAGTGGCATAGGTGTGACGCAGGCGTATGGGCGACACCCCCTGCACCCCTGCCGTTTCGCCCAGGCGGCGGATACGGTTCAGAGCTGCTTGGTACGACAGCGGGCGTTGACGGTCGCTGAACAGCAAGTCCGCAGGTGCGTGGGGGACCGTGGCCAAGTAAGCGCGCAGCGCGGTAGCCGCGGTCTCCGTCAAACAGACGACACGGTCGCGGTGCCCCTTGCCGTCGCGAATGCGGATGCGGCGTGCATCCAAGTCCACATCTTGGACCTGCAGGTCCAGGACCTCACTGATGCGGACGCCACCGTGAGCCAGAATGTAGTAAAGCGCAATGTCCAGCTTGGCTTTGTCGTTAGCGATCTCGCGCAGTTGTTGGACGTGTGTTTCCAAGGCCAGCAGTTCCTCTGGCTCCAGATGGCGCGGCAGAGGGTCGGGCAGCACGATCTGTGGACGGCGGGGCACCGTGGCCAGGATGCCTCGTTTTGTCAAGTAGCGCAAGACACTATACACTCCATCCAGAATACTGCGCACGGAGTTGGCTTTGAGCCCACGAGCCAGTTGCGCATCGACAAAGGCAATCATGTCTTCATGCTGCAAGTCGTCCCAGTCTTGGATGTCCCGTTGACTCAACAGCCAAGTCCAGAAGATACGCAGTTGCGAAAGATGCACCTTGGTATGGTGTTGGCGCTGCGAGGATTTCCATTGCCACCATTGGTGGTCCAGCCAAGCCAAGCAGCCCGCACGCAGCCAAGTGGGCCACTCTGTTTGCCACTGCTCACCATCAAAGCGCTCAGGGTCCGGATGACGGACGGTAGGCGACTCTCCCGTGCGCGCAGGCCGCGTTGGCGACGGGGATCGCGGCTTCGCCGCGGCGAGAGGAGCCGTCACCTGGCCCATTGCTTCTTCGTACGCCCGTCGCACATGGGGATCAGCGCCGTCGATATAGCGTTGCGTGCTTTGCAGATGAGCATGGCCCATCAGGCGTGCCAAAGCCAAGATCGGTACATCTCCTTCGACCATCCAGCGGGCATAGGTATGCCGCAATCGATGACAGGTGACCACCACACCACTGCGCGACCCGTACGTCTTGACCCGATTCTCCACACCAGCAGTCGTGATCGGCCGTCCAAAACGATTCCTGAACAACGGCTCTTGGGCAGCAGAAGTCGCACGTTCCGCCAGGTAGGCCAGCAAGTCACCGGCCGTCGCTCGATTCAGGTACACGATTCGCTCCTTGCGCCCCTTGCCCATGACTCGCAGCCGGATCGCTGCCTCTCCAGCTTCCGGCACCGTGATATCCATCGGTCGCAGTTCGGTCACTTCTCGCACCCGCAGTCCAGCGTACAGCATCAAGGCCACCATGGCCTTGTCCCGCATCGTGTCTACCACCGCCAGAAAACGGGCCACTTGTTCGTCGCTCAGGTCACGCGGCAAGTACTTGGGGGCACGCGCTGCATGCCGGCGACGAGAAACTGGATTCTCGCGTTCGGGCTGCCCCAATTCCTGTCCCACAAAGTCAAAGAAGGTCTTGAGTGCAGCCACGCGGCGATTGACGGTCGTCACGGCCTTCTGCTGATTGTGTTGCCTGTCCACAAAGCGGTCGATCTCGACCGCCGTGACCTCCAACACGGCCCCTCGATATCCCTTCAGAAAGATGCGCACGTCGCTGACATAGTGTTTCGCCGTCGTGCGACCAGGATAGCGGCGCCTCAGATACGCGTCAAACGCTTCGAGCCACTGTTTATTCGTTCGTTTTTCCATTGTTGGCCTCCGGCTGGTTGTCTGCTGTCTGTTATAACCCGGAAGTCAACTCTGTGTAACTGCAAGCGTGACCTACGATTTATTTCAAGGTATGTCCTGATTCGTACTAGAGAGCATGGTTTGGGCAGGTTTTTAACATTTGAGCAGTATTGTCACGCTGCAAGCGTGACCTACGATTTATCTCAAGGTATGGCCTGATTTTGTACTAGAGAGCCTGGCTTGGACAAGAATGTCTCCGTGTCTCTCTGTGGAACTCTGTGTAGAGCCTGAACAGCTCCAAAGGAGGCAATGATGCTGATCGAGTTGGCGCGGATTCACGATCGCAAGACGGGGCGGGCGTCCTCCTGGGACACGACGGGGCGCAACAACGATGCCTGGACGATCCCGGCCGGCGAGACGGCCGTGCTGGCCGACGTCCGGGGGCCGGCGTGTATTACGCACCTGTGGATGACCCAGCGCAACCACTACCGAGAATGCTTGCTCAAGATCACTTTTGACAATGCCGATCAGCCCAGCGTGCTCTGCCCGCTGGGTGATTTTTTCTGCCTCGGGCACGGGTTGGTCAATTCCTTTCAGTCCCTGCTGTTTACGGCTTCGACCCGCCTTCCCTACCAGTTTAACCAGGGCGCCGCGCTGAACGCCTACGTGCCGATGCCTTTTGCCGAGCGGGCGGTGGTCGAATTGATCAACCAGAGTGGGGAAGATCATCGACAGTACTTTTACGTGGATTACGAGACGCTGCCCGAAACGCCCGCCGCCGGCGCTCTGGGCTATTTGCATGCCGAGTTCCGGCGGACCAACCCCTTTGGCGGCTGGGGACACGAGATTCGCGTCAACACCCCCGAGGCCAACATTGTCAACGCCGGGCGTGAGGCCTGGGAGAACAACTATGTGATCCTGGAGACGGAGGGGCGCGGTCACTATCTTGGGTGCAACCTGTCGGTGACTAATTTCCAGGGCACGTGGTGGGGTGAGGGAGACGACATGATCTGGGTGGACGGCTACAAATGGCCGCCCGATCTGCACGGCACG
>CBFDAD010000266.1:0-3052 GCA_965602705.1 uncultured bacterium | reverse complement strand
TCCATCTGAGCTTCATCCATGCGCTTCTTCAAGGCGCTGACGGCTTGCGACGTCGCGGTGCCAGCTTCCGCACGCACCCGCCGCAGCAATCGAATGAAATAGTGCTCGTCGCCAACCATCCGCGCCAGCGCCAACGTCAACTCCCCTTGCGCGCTTTCGTCCTGGCTCATTCGCAAAAAGATCAACACTTGGCCAGCGGCCTCCTTGAACCCCAGTTTGCCCAAAGCCGACGCGTAAGCGATCCGTAACCCAACATCCGTTTCCTGCGCCAGGCGTTCCAGCAACCTGGGCGCTATCGCCGTGTCGCTCAAGCTACCCAGAGACCGGGCGCAGTGGGCTTGCACCGACCGGTAGGGCGCGTCAAGCCCCGCTCGCAGGGCTTCAATCGCGCGCTCATCGCCTATCCTGCCCAGCGCCCAGGCCGCAATCACGCTCAGCGCCGGCTCGCTGCCCTCCAGGACGCGGGTCAACGCCTCCGTCAAGCGCGCGTCTGGCCCGCGGCGCGCAATCGAGACGATGGCTTCAAAGCGCACGTAAAACCGCGGGTCGGCCAGCGCTTCGAGCAGTTCTTCTACCGTGAGAGGGCTCTCCGTCTCGCCCAGGCTCTCGGTCATCGAGACAGCGGTGCGTTCGTCTTTGGCACGGTGGTAGCGGATCAATGATCTCATTGCCCGCACGGGATTACCCCGCAAGAACATGCTTGCGAATGCGCCCACGCCGACGGTGCTGTCAGCGCGCACGCCCCTGAGCAACACGCCGCCCACCACCAGTAACGCCAGGCCAGCGACAAACAGAACGTTATACGGATCGAGCGTAAAGATCAAGAACCGACCAGAGATACCCGCAAAGGCGTCCAAAGCCCAGCCACCAATCAGTCGGCTAAGACCAATGGCGGTCCCGATCCAGGCGTAGTACAGCGCCATATACGCGGTGTTCTTTTCACGCGGAACGACGCTGACAAAGAGAAGCCGCGAGGCGCCTATCGCCCAACCCATATCGGCCAATCCCTGCAAGAAAGCAACGGCCAGTGCAACAGGGAGACTCCAGACCGTCTGGCGCGGCATCAACAACCAACACAGCGGCAAGAGCACTCGGAGGGCCACCCCAGATAACATCACTGGCTTGCTGCCATATCGATCAGCCGCCCAGCCCCACAGATAGCTCGACAACAGTCCGCCCAGTAGCGTCCCCGTCTGCAACCACACCACGTGGCCTGCACCCAGCCCCACCTTTTCCTGCATAAAAAGCGGAAGAAAAGAAGCCATTGGCACAAAAGCCAGGGCGATCAAACCAACACCCACAAGATAGCTAAAGAAATTCCTATCGCGGGCTGCCTGCACCAGGCCACGATGAGACGCCCTTTTATCTGTCGTGTCCCGCGCCGACGCGCCACCGGGAATAAATGAATACGCCCACGCCGCAATCAAGCCAAAAAGCACCGCCACAGCAAACAGCACCATGAATCGGCCCAGACCAGTCGAATGGCCAATCACGTACCCTGCCGCGGTCACCGCCAGAAAGCCTGACAAGCTCGTGAATATGTTGTCCGTAGCCGAATACTTGCCCCGCACTGTATTAGGGACGTATTCTTGAACCCAGGGATAAAAAGCCGTTATTCCAACTGCACGACACAGGGCAAAGACGGCCACGGTCCCAACAACGTAGACCAGCACCGCCTGGGCTCCCCAGTGAGACGAGATCCAGGGCGTCAACAGCAGGAAAGCGGCGGCGACCGTTCGCACGCCGTAGAAGACGAGAAAGGTGCGCTTGTAACCATAACGCGCGACGGTGGGAGCGATAAACAAGGCGATGACACCCGAAAAAGCCAACAGCGACAGGACGAAGCCGATTTCCGTTTTGCTCAGCCCCAGTTCGCTTAGAAAGAGCACGAACACAGAGCCAAAAAAACTGAGCTGGATAAAAACGGCACCCGACGTATCAGCGAAAATAGCCCAGGGTAGGCCACGCATTTTTTCGGCGTTTGTTGGTTCTGTATTCATGCGCCCTGTGCGTCAGCCAACACCAACGTCCCAAAGTAGGCCGGCTTGTGAAAATCGGCCGGCTGGGTCATCGTTGGGGACCAACAGCTAAATTCGGGACCGGCGTCGCGCGGGCGCTCGATGCGATAGAAGTTAGCTCGCCAAAGAGCCGGTCGGCCGCCCGGCGGCATAACTGACAGCCAGGGAATGACCATGATGGCCCACCAATGGCCCTCTGCATCGTCCCGCCCCGCTTGCCAACGAATGCCCTCGCAATTCCAGCCAGGAGCGATGACGATGTCAGCGCGCTCTGAGCTGGGGTTGTAGATCTCAGCATCAAATAAAACCCCATTGGGACTGACCTCGAACTCATAATAGTGAATCGGGTCTGCCTCACCGGGACCCACAAAGACCTCTACCACCTCCTCGTCATAAATGGGCTCATCGCGTTGGGTATAGGTGCCCCAGATGTCACGATCATCGCAATCGAAACGCACGTAAAGCGCCTGCGGATCGTAACAGACACGGGCCACGGTCTGTTGCCGGGCCAGGCCACTGCCATCGGCCAGCACGAAAGGCGGCAGGACGGGCACATCGTCCCACACCCAGGCGCTCAACTCGGCGTGTAGGTCCCAGGTTCTAGGAGCCCGGGGGACGAGCAAACGCGGCTTGACCAGATTCATCTTTGAACACCTCCCATTAGATCACCCGCTGACAACTCATTCATGAGCGGCTGACCTTGCAAGTAGCGCTCTAGATTGCCGGCAAACAACTCCCACAGGCGCGCAAGATAATGTCGGCTAGCGATGGAACCTGAGATATGCGGAGTCAAGATGACATTTGGCAAAGCCCACAGCGGATGCTCAGGGGGCAACGGATATTGGTAATGTGCATCCAGAGCGGCGCCGGCAATCCACTTCTCGCGCAGAGCACGCAACAGAGCAGCTTCATTGACCAACGCCCCCCGGCTCGGATTGAGCAAAAAGGCCCGAGGTCGCATCAGCCGGAGTTCGCGCTCACTCAACAAGTCTCTCGTGGCAGGAGTAAGGGGCACCGAGAGCACCAGGTAATCC
>CBFDAD010000265.1:0-3059 GCA_965602705.1 uncultured bacterium | reverse complement strand
TTATGACACGGCTCAGATGTTTGTGGCGTTCGGGGCGCTGGCGACGATTGCGCTGACGCTTTACGGTTTAGCATTGGTGTTGGAGCGCCGACTATTACGATGGAGGTGAAAACGTGTCAAAGAGCAAAATCATCTTTTTTTGGGGGGTGGCGGTCGTGCTGGCACTGTCCGCTTGCGCTGCAGAGCATGCGGAGGAATCAACGTCCACACCAACTGCCAAGTCCGAGCAGCCAGTAGCAACCGTTGAACCTGTAGAACTGGAACGGATACGGCTGCCGATGGGGTTTATCCCCAATGTGCAGTTTGCCCCCTTTTACGTGGCAGTAGAGCGGGGTTACTTTGCTGAGGAAGGGATTGAACTTGAATTTGACTATGGTTATGAAACGGATGGGGTGCAACTGGTCGGCGCTGGCAAGCTGCCCTTTGCCGTAGCCAGTGGCGATCAGATCATCCTGGCACGTGCTCAAGGGTTGCCCGTGGTCTATGTGACCGAGTGGTGGCAGCGCTTCCCTGTCTGCGTTGTCTCCTTGGTCGAGACAGGCATAGAGTCGCCGTCCGACTTGGATGGGCGCACGGTCGGCGTGCCGGTGCTGTTCGGCGCCAGTTACATCGGGTGGCAGGCGCTGCTCGATGCCAGTGGGCTAGATCCATCGCAGGTGAAACTGGAGACAATCGGCTACAGCCAGGTCCCCAGCTTGATGGAAGGGCAGGTCGAAGCGGCGGTGTGCTACGCCAACAACGAGCCGGTGTTGCTGGCTCAAGAGGGCATGTCGGTGAACGTGATCAACGTCGCCGACTATGTCGATATGGTATCCAATGGTCTAGTCACCAGCGACCAGGTGATCGCCGAGCGACCGGGGCTGGTGCGGAGTTTCGTGCGCGCCTTTCTGGGTGGCGTGTCTGATACCCTGGCCGATCCCGACGCTGCCTTCGATATCAGCACAAAGTATGTGGAGGGCCTGGCTGACAACGCCGATTTCGGAAAGGCTGTGTTGCAAGCTTCGCTGCGCTTCTGGCAGGCAGACGAGCTGGGCTATTCCGAGGCTGCCACTTGGGAACGGTCGCAGCAAGTAATGCGCGATGCCGGTTTGCTGGACGTAACGATCCCCGTGGAGACGCTATTCACCAATGAATTTCTCAGTCAGCCCTGATTCGGGCGCGACTCGTCATGATCAAAAGCCGGAGGCGCCATCGCTGCGCGTGGAGGGGGTGTCGGTCAGCTTCCCCACACCCGAGGGAGAACTGAAAGCCCTGGAGAGTGTCAGCTTCGGCGTGGTATCGGGTGAATTTGTCTGTCTGGTGGGACCGTCGGGCTGCGGCAAAAGCACGCTGCTGCGCACACTGGCCGGTTTGTTGCAGCCCAGTCAGGGCAGAGTCTGGCTCGATGGCAAGCCGGTGGTAGCGCCCCACCGCCAGGTGGGGCTTGTCTTTCAACAAGCCAACTTGATGCCTTGGCGCACTGTGCTGGGCAACGTTATGTTGCCGTTGGAATTGATAGACATGCCCAAAGCCAGGGCGCGCTGGCGAGCCAAAGTGCTGATCGATTTGGTGGGATTGAGTGAGTTTGCCAATGCATACCCATCGGACCTATCGGGGGGAATGGCACAACGCGTGGCCATCGCCCGAGCGCTAGCCCACGACCCCGACGTACTGTTGCTCGACGAGCCTTTCGGATCGTTGGACGCATTGACGCGGGAGCGAATGGGTCAAGAGTTGCTGCGCATCTGGCGGTTGCAGCGCAAGACGGTACTGATGGTCACGCACAGTGTATCTGAGGCAGTGTTCCTGTCCGACCGGGTGCTGGTACTAAGTCCCCGACCAGGTATGGTGGCAGCGACGGAGCCAGTAGAACTACCCAGACCACGGGGCCTGGCGCTTATGGAGACTGAGGAATTTGGCGCGCTGGCGGGCCGGGTGCGAGCAGCAATCGAGGACTCTCAGCTACAGTAAGAGTGGCGCAATTAAGACGGCAAATACAGATTAGCGACCGTAATCGAGACGCTCGATGAGACGCGGAGGGAGGCCACGGGCGCGCATCCGTTCCTGGGTAATCTCGATGGCATAAGGAACGCGACGATGTTCCCAGGTCATGGCGTCAGTGTCAAGGATGGCATAACTGGCGTAGGGATTACCGTCGCGCGGTTGGCCGACACTACCAGGGTTCAAGATCATCCGCCCGTTGATTTCTTCCAGGTAGATGGGTCCATTATAAGGTGGTGCCAGGGTCCGGCATCTTTCAGGATTGTCATTGGATTGGTAAAAAATGACCGGGACATGCGTGTGGCCCACCAGGCAGAAAGGCGTCTCAAAGTAGGCAAAGTTGCGTTGGGCGATCAACGGGTCGAGCACATATTCCCAAACCGGTTGGCGCGGGCTAGCGTGGGCCATCGTAAATTGACCCTTGGTGACGTGAGTAGACAAATCATCCAGGTAAACGCGGCTGGCTGGCGTTAACTCGGTCTGCGTCCAAATGCTGGAGATGCGAGCGTCGCTATTAAAACTGGTGAGGTCCAGCTTCCCCAAAGCGGCCCAGTCATGGTTACCAGCCAGGCTAAAATGCGGAAGGTCGCACAACCGATCAATGCACTCGTTGGGGTCAGGTCCGTAGCCCACCAGATCACCCAGACACCAAATCAAATCGAAAGAACCGGCGTCGGCTAGAACCGACGCTAACGCAGCCTGGTTGGCATGAATGTCTGAAATGATCAAATAGCGCATGGCTGTCTCACTTGTCTTTGCCAGTTGTTGTTTGCTGCTCTACGAATGATATAATACCACTTTTCTCTTTGTTTGGCTAGCGTGCTCCAGTTGCCCAACCTTCCCCTCGTCATTCTCGTGTAGCGCACTTGTACAACCTCGCTCGCGGTGGAGAAGACGATAGAGTCAGATGGGTACTCTAACATCTCCACATCCCTTACTCCCTGACTTGCCAGGCTTGGCCGACGGTGTATACTGAAGAAAGTCTGTCTGAGATTGACGACCAAGGTGTGACGTGTCGTTCTGAAGGACGTCATCATCAACACCCAGGGATTACTCTCGGGCAAAGAGCCGCCTGGTTC
>CBFDAD010000264.1:0-3073 GCA_965602705.1 uncultured bacterium | reverse complement strand
ACCCGGACTTCCTCAAGGACGTGCTGAGCAGCATGGACGAGGAGGTCATCACGCGCACCCCCGTGCAGGCCGCGCCGTAGACCATGTTGATCGAGGCAACTTCGCTCTCGGCCTGCAAGAACGTCCGTCCTTCCTCCGGCAACCGCTTGGAGAGCACCTCCAGCACTTCCGTTTGGGGCGTGATGGGGTAACCAAAGAACGCTTGCACCCCCGCCCGAATAGCCGCCTCAGCAATGGCGGCGTTACCTTCCAATAGCTCTTTTGCCATGGTTTTCTCCTATGCTCCCGCCACCTTAGCCTCGCTCGTCGCAGGTGCTGCTTTCTTTTTACGCGCCTCCCGGTAAACCGCAAAAACCACGTCGGGGCAAGTGATCGCACAGATGGTGCAGCCAGTACAATTGTCAGGGTCCACCAATTGCACTGGCCGGTACCCTTTGGCGTTGAAATGGTCCGTGCTCAGTGCCAGAACGTGTTGAGGGCAGGCATCGACGCACAAACCGCACCCCTTACACCGATCTTCATCTATGTAAACCCATCCTTTGGCCATAAGTATATACTCCTATTGCGAAAGAAAGTTGAGATTCGATCCAACTTTAGTTTAATACTGGTTAATAAAGCGGCCTAGTGTTGAAAATCACCAGTCGCGTGTGTAAAAAGTCACTGAAAAAGAAACCCCGGTTTTTTTCAAAAAACCGGGGCGCTGGCTTATGCCTCGTGGGTCTCATCGCCCAGGGTGAACTCCCAGGCGCAAAAATACTCGTCGGGATGCGGGTCGGGTGGACAAGCGATGCAGCGCGTGCGAAAGCGCGGGTCGATGGCCCGCGCAAAGCCGCCGTATTCAAGCAGACCCACGGGCTTGCAGGGAAAGTCGGGCCGCCCATCCCGCTGGCGCGCAGTCTGCACCCGGCACTTGTTCATCCTGAAGACGATCGTCCGCTCGTCCACGTCAATGATCTCTTGGACGTTCAAGCGGGCGTAGAGGCGAAACTGAAGCGCCTTTTTCAGCGCTGGAATCCCGCCGCCCGGCTCGATCCCCAACCGCTTCATGATACGCCGGGCCTCGATGACGGTAAAGCGCTCCCAGGCCATGGCGTCCAGTTCGATGGCCGTGTCCATGTCGAACTTGGCCTCCGCAGCCAGGAACCAAAGCCCGTCGTGAGCCAGCCAGTTCTTGGCCGCGTCTTCCAGCAAATCGATCAACGCTTCCTTGGACAATTGGCGCAACAGTTCGCGGTCGGGCATTCTGCAACTCCTAAGCGGCATCACCGGTCAGCAACTCTTGGGCCAGCGCTGCGTAAGCGATGGCCCCGGCTGAACGCGGCGCATAGGTCGATATGGGCTGTCCGTGGCTGGGCGCTTCGCTCAAACACACACTGCGGGGGACGACGACGCGAAAGACACGCTCGCCAAAGTGACGGCGCACCTCGTCCACTACTTGCTGCGCCAGATTGGTGCGCCCATCGAACATGGTCATCAACATGCCCCGCACCACCAGGTTCGGGTTCAGGCGGGTGCGCACCAATTCGATGGTCTGGTACAGTTGGGTCAACCCTTCGAGCGCCAGGTATTCGCACTGGACCGGGATGATGACCCCGTCGTCAGCAGCGGTCAACGCGTTGACCGTCAGCAGACCCAGGCTGGGCGGGCAGTCCACCAGCACGTAATCGTAATCGGGGGCTGCCGGTTCCAACGCCTGTTTGAGCCGGTATTCGCGGGCGATTTCGCCGACCAGTTCCACCTCGGCGCCGGCCAGGGCCGGCGAGCTGGGCGCGAGGTAGAGATCCAGTTCAGGGCTGCGCAGAATGGCCCGCTTGAGCGGCGTCTCGCGCACCAGCGCGTCATAGACGGTCGTCTTTAACGCATACTTGTCCAGACCCAGGCTGGAGGTGGCGTTGGCCTGCGGGTCAACGTCCACGATCAACACGCGTAGGCCAGCCTGGGACAAATAAGCTCCCAGATTTGCGGCGGTGGTCGTCTTGCCGACGCCACCTTTTTGATTGGCTAGAGCGTAGATTTTAGTCATGGTCTGCTCATGCTCCCACATGAAATCGGAAACGTCACGCGTGATTCACGATTCAGGTGGCCCGTTCGACTCCCCGCTGTCGCCGGCGAGTGCTTCGACAACGCCTCCGACGAACTGCTGGGCCGCACGCAGGGCACGCTTGAGCGGAGGCTGGGGCGAATAACGCGCGTCAAAATCAGCGGCGGCCTCCTCTGGGCCGATCTCAGGGCCTACTTGCTCGCGCAGGTAGTGCAGGTGGTCAATGATCCACAAGTACAGGTCGGACTCGGTACGGTCAGGAAAATCGTCCAGTATCTTGTCCTGGCGAATGGCCTCGACAATGGGAGTATAGATATAGTCGTACCAGTCCGCCACGGCTTCGTCCTCGGGCACCTCACGTTGCCATTCCAGACCCTTAAAGTGGCGATGGACGGCGATGTGCTCCAGCAAACGTCTATACGCGCCAGCGGTCGTGAACTCGAGCTGGTGACTGGGACGCAACTGATCCAGGTTGGTACGTTCGAGGAACTCGGTTTGCTCCTCTTTAATCTCCAGGTCCTCAGCCTGTAGATCAGGGCCGACCGCCACGCGGGTTTGGCACTCGGTCACCTCGGCGTCAATAAACATCACGCCCATTTCGCGGGCGACCGAGACGCGATGGTTGCCGTCAAAGACAAAGTAAGCGTCGCCTATCTTGTACAACTTGACCGGCGGCAGGCTGACGTCACTGTAAAAGGCCCGACCAATGCTGCGCCAGCGCTCGGCGGTGTGCTCTTGCGAGGGCAAAAAGACCCGGTCAAAGTCACGATAACGATCCAGGCTGCCGATGATACCGTCCACCGGCACAGCCTGTACGCCGCGATAAATCAGCCCGCCGATGTGCAGCTTTCCGCGCACCTCTTCGTAGGAGAGCAGTGCATTGGATCGGCCCCGCAGCGCGCACCACACCTGTCTCCAGAACGCCTTGCGCCGGGCACGATCAAAGGCAGAACGGGCCTGCGCTGCAGCCAGTTTGCTCATGCGCCCACCTCGTCGATCTCGATCACGCGATGGGGGTACACGTTGAGGATC
>CBFDAD010000263.1:0-3101 GCA_965602705.1 uncultured bacterium | reverse complement strand
GGGCCAGCCGATTTCGTTTCCCAGGAAGATATTGCTGCTGACGTCCAGGCGTTCGGCCAAGTCTGGCGTCTGGTGGATGACTTCAATACCCAAAGCGCGTGCTCGAAAAGGGCACCGGAGTCGCCGACCGGCGAAATAGATGTCACCCTCATTGGGCAGGTAAAGGCCGGCCAAAAGCATACACAGCGCTGACTTGCCCGAGCCACTTGCGCCAGCGAGCCCCACCACTTCACCCGGATGAACTTCCAGGTTCACTTGTCTGACAACCGGCAGGGTGCCAAAGCTCTTGGAGAGGCTGATGGCTCTTAATAGCGGCTCCATGTAGCCTGCCTCCTCCTAACTCCGTCGCCGCCAATGGTCCATTAAAATGAACGCCAGGATCATGGTCCCGAGCGCCGCTGTCTGCCAGTAGGCAGGGAATCCTAACAGCACCAGGCCATTACGAATCATCTGCATAACGGCTGCGCCCAGCAACGCGCCCAGAGTGCTTCCCTCACTGCCAAACAGGCTGGCCCCCCCGATGACTGCGGCTGCGATAATGTCGAGTTCGTAGCCAATGGCGGCTGTAGGCGCTGCAACGCCCAGGCGTGCTGTCATCAGCAAGCCCCCAATCGCCGCCAGCATTCCGCACAGTGTGTAGACCAGGACCTTAATTCGAACCACATTGATGCCAGATACAAGCAGCGCCCGTTCGCTGCCGGCCAATGTGTAAATATAGTTGCCTAGCACGGTCTTTTTCATCAGCAGGCTGACCAGTATTGCCAGACCCAGCATAAAGACAACCGGCAAGGGCACAGACAGGGAACCAAGCTGAAGGCCACCCTGACCTAGCACGCGAAATCCTTGAGGCAAGTTGCGCACCGGCCAGCCCCCGGTCAGGCCAAAAATGATGCCACGTGTGACGCTCATCGTTCCCAGAGTGACGATAAAGGGCGGTAGCCTCACGCGGCCGACCAGAGTGCCATTGACCCAGCCTACGAGTCCCCCGGTCAATAGTCCAGCGACGACGGCCAGGGGCACTGGAAAATTGACCAGGCAGCGCGCACCAATGAGTCCAGCCAGTGCCATCACCGCGCCCACCGACAGGTCCATGCCGCCGATGATGATAACCATGCTCTCGCCGAAGGCAGCGATGGCGATCCACGAAAAGGCGCGTGAGATGTTGGACAGGTTGTTGACGGTGAAAAAGGTATCTGTCCCCAGGCTTAAAAAGGCGCCGATCGCCAGCAAAAGCACAAAGACGACGATCTCGTGGCGACCAATCAGAGCCCGCCAGGTACGCTTTAGCGGCTCAAACGAGCCTGGCGTTTCCAAGGTTTGTGGTGAGGCAACAGTCTTGTCACTCATTTGATGCGGTACACCCGAAGAGCAATCGCGGTCTCACGCAATCATATCATTTATGATCTGGCGCAGCGTGGCTATGTCCAGGTCTTTCTTGTCCAGGAAGGCGATGGCACCAGCCTCCAGACCCAGCCGGTGAAACTCCCGGTCAGGGTAGGCGCTGATTAACACGATACGCGATGCTGACGACAACGCTTTGATGCGTCTTGTACAGCGAATGCCGTCCTCTGCCTCACCTAATACCACGTCAACAAGTACTAGCTGGGGCGCGACGCGCTCGGTCAGATGCGTCGCCTCTTTGATGTTTTGGGCTTCGTAAATGACAGCCTTGGGAGACACTTTGCCAATCATGCGTCGTAATTGACGGCGATAGCGCGCATTGTCGTCCACCAGTAGCATCGTCACCTGCTTTTGCACAGAGGGCTTGGAAGGAGTGGGTGCCAGAACGGCTTTTTTCCCTGAAAGGGCTAGTACTTCAGGATGCTGCATGGCATAATTGACAGCTTCCAGTCTGCTCTGGACGTCGAGTTGCCGGTATAAGCGTGTGAGGTGATTCTCGATGGTCTTGACGCTCAGGCCCAACTGCCGGGCAATGTTTTGATTGTCAAGACCTTGTTGCAGTAGACATAGAATGTCGCGCTGCCGTGCCGTCAGTAGTGACGTAGAGGAAGAAGAATCCGCATAGCTAACCAGTTTGTCAACTAATGAGCTAGAGATCCACTTCTCACCGGACAGCACGCGCTGCAACGCCAGTCGCAGGTCGCTGAGGGGTTGGTCCTTCAAGTGATAACCGTCAACGCCTGCCCGTAGCAATCCCTGTACGTAGACGTCGTCGTCGTAGGCACTGACGACCAGGATCTTCATATCGGGATAGTGTGCGCGAATGCGGCAGATAGCGGCCACCGGTTCAAAGTCGGGCATAGTGACGTCTATCAGCAAACAATCGGGCTGCATCTGGGCCAAGGCAGCAAAGAGCGCTGGGCCATCCCCGACCTCGCCGACGATCTCCAGGTTAGGGAGTTCCTCCACCGCATTGCGGATCCCAGCGCGCACGACGGCGTGGTCATCTGCCAACAGAATGCGCACCTTGCTCATAAATTCATTATACCATCATTGTAAGGCATTGCCCATTTGTTTGGACGTTGGGGGGCAGGGGAAATCCCCTTCGTCCAATAGGGGAAATCCATTTGCATTTCAAGGGAGAATGGGGGTGCGGAACAGCAACGTTCCTGCTATACTTTAGTTTGACTCCATAGCGCAAGTAGGCGTGGATTATTGTCCGCGCTGCTGCGTGTTGTATCCCGCGCTGACACCGGAATATGAGGCTGTGGCAGGCCTGGTGAGCAAACATCCATGACCGAAGGTCAATCGATAATCTGCCTCGGGATTATGGTCGCTGACGTCGTCGGGCGTCCGTTGAGATCATTACCTGACCCAGGGCGGCTGGTGTTGGTTGATGAAATGCGACTGCATACAGGCGGCTGTGCGGTAAACGCCGCGACTGCGTTGGCGCGTCTGGGCATGCCGGTAGAAGTTGTCGGCAAGATCGGCCCTGATCCATTTGGTGACTTTTTATTGCGTGAGCTGGAGAGTCGGGGTATTGGCACGCAGGGTGTCTCGCGCGATGCGGAAATCGGCACGTCGGCCACGATGGTCATGGTGGACCCCGATGGTGAGCGGCGCTTTGTGCACTATATCGGCGCCAACGCACGCCTGACGTTGGATGACGTTGATTTTGGGTTAATCGAGGCAGCCTCTAT
>CBFDAD010000262.1:0-3137 GCA_965602705.1 uncultured bacterium | reverse complement strand
CTTCCAAATCGGCGACCATGCTGTTGAAAGCCTGGCCGAGGACAGCCACCTCTCCCACACCCCGGTTTGGAATGCGTACCTGGGTGTTGCCTTGAGCGACCTGGCGGCTGGCCCGCGCCATCTCTTCCAGGGGGTGAGTAATCCGGTGTGCGATGGGCAGCGCCAGCAGCGCGACGGGGACGATAGCCACCAGCGACACCAGCGCGATGCGAATGATGAGTGTGCGCTGCAAATCGATAAAGGTGGCTCGCCGCGCGCCGACGTAGAGGCTGCCGACTACCTGGTTGCGATGATCAAGGAGCGGGACGTAGCGGGTGATGAACCACTCGTTGACGACGTAAGCAATGCCGGTGAAGGGCTCGCCCCGCGTCAGTACAGTATCAAAGACGGCCTGAGAGACGCGAGTGCCAATGGCGCGCTCGTCATTCTCACGCACATTGGTGGAGACGCGCAGGTCGCCGAAAAAGATGGTCGCGGTGTCCACTCCTGCGACGGCCTGGATGCGGTCTACGAGGGTAAAGTCGTTGTTGAACAGGTGCCCGGCGAGCACTGCGCCAGCGACTGTGCCGTCTGTACCCAGGATCGGCGCGCAGGCGATCTGTGCCAAGCCTGCGCTGCCCTCCCGGGGATCAAAGGGCTCTGGGTTCGCTTTAGGGGTGTCTTTAAGAGGAATGTATGCCTGCTCCGCAAGGTCAATTTGTGCCAGCAGTGCTTTGTCCACGACTTCAGTCGCGGCGCGCGGCTGCTGATCGGCCAAGACCCCTGCGAGGAGGGGAAAGGCGTGCCAGTTGCCCCCGGCTGGCAATCGTTGCAGCCTCTGATCCATTATTCCATACGCGAAGGCCAGGTCGCCATCCTTGTCCACGATCAGAATGAAATGAGTGCCAGGCGTGTATATGGTGTTGATCTCGGTGAGCATCCGGTGCTCCAAGTGACCCTGGGCTGCGCTGTCACCTGCCTGGACGGCGCTGATCTGCTGGGCGAACGTCGGCTCGCCGGCCAGACGTATGGCAACGCCATTGAGCTGCATAAGGCTCTGCTCATAGAAAGAAACGGCCAGATTCATATCCCGGGCTACTCGCTCGTTTTCCTCCCGCTGCGTGTAGTTGTTCACGACTACCGAAATAGTCGCGATTCCCACCACGGAGGTGACAACAGCGATCAGGATAAAGGAGACCAGCAGGACGTTTTGTAGACGGTCAAAGCCGGTGAGTAATCCTAACTTCATTATAGTCTCCATCAGCGCGTTGCTGTGTTATTGATCTCTTCCGTCGTGATTATACCATATCGGGCTGTCTAAAAAAATAGATGGCCCCCGTCGCTCGAACGGGGGCCAGGCTGTAATCAGTGCGGATGATCATTGCTCGATGGCAAAGTCAGTCGCGGGCCATTTAAATCAGTTTAGCGCTTTTTTCATAGGCCGGGGTTCCATGGTTATAGTGCCGGCTGAGCTAGACGGGCCAGCTTGACCTTGACCTCGCGCCAACTGGCTTTGGATAGACCCATCTTTTGCCGCTGACGCTCGGCTGGCAGCTTGGCCTTATAGTCGCGCACGGCGCTGGTCCAGCGCAGCATCTCAAAAGATATGCCGTCGGGCAGGTCTGCTGCTTGAGCTACGTCAGACAACACGTACTCCAGGTTGCGAGCGGTGCAGGGAAAGAGGGCATCCTTGATCTCGTGCTGCTCCTGATACTCTTGGAAAACCGCCGGCCATTCTTGGGGCAAGCGTAGTTTCCGTTCTTTGTGTCGCCGGCGCGGGTCTTGGTAGCGGATCCAGACAGTAGGGCTGTTAGGGTCGGAGAAGTCCAGATGATTGAGGGTGAGGTTCATACATTCGCCCTTTTTGATGCCGGTCTGCAGCAGCAGTGTCATCAACAAGTGTGGGCGGGCATCGGGCCGTCCTTGCGCGCCGGGGTGGCGCAGGGCCTGGGTAATCGCCAGGGCGCGTTCGATTTCGTCCTCTTTCAAGATCTTGGGCAACGGGGTGGAGACGGGCTTGTGTGTGACGGGTGCGGCCGGGTCCATTTCCAGGACGCCGGTCTTGGTCAACCAGCCGAAAAAGACCTTTAGGGTGGTCAAGCGTCGGGCCAGCGATTTGGCGTTACAAGGCACGCCCCGACCGTGCTGCAACCAGTCGAGATAATCGTTCAGGTCCTTGGTGCCGATGTCACCCACGGCCTGGCCGATGCCCACGAATTGCCCCAGGATGTTCAGGTCGCTCAAGAAAGCCTTGATGGTGTGCTCGCTAAAGCCCTCGCGCGCCATGTGTTCTTCGAACGCGCTCATCGCTGCTTTGAGGGATGCCGTCGGTGCAAAAGGTGGAGTGGTTCGAGTTTCTTCGCTCATCAGGCAAGCTCCTATAAGTTGGGCTTTTGGACGGATGTTCGATTCGTATAGTTGCGTCCTCTGGTGTTATTATATCAAACTCGTCCCGCGATGTCAAAGCGTGAAATCCCAAAAGATCGAGCCACCGATAAACTCGCGTAGGATCGAGTTGTCGGGGATCAGGTCCGGTGGGCCGGGGTTGAACCATTCCAGGAAAGCTAGCAAGCGCCGACCCTCATTATATTGGGTGCTCCAGGGGTCGATCTGACGCAGCAGTGGCTCGGCAAAGGGTTTGAGCACTGCCAACTCGTAAATCAGCGCTGAGTTGAACATCACGTTGGCGTGTTCCTGGTAAGGAAAGATGAAGCGCTTTTCACCGCGACGCACACTCTCCCAACGATTGATGGTGTCGGTGGCCGAGTAGCTGCGGTACGTGGCATCGCGCACTATGCGCCGGATGAGACGGGTGTCGGTGGTCGGTACCCGGTTGTGCATGTCAATGTTCAGTTGGGTCAGCGCCGAGATGTAGATGCGATAGGCGCGTTCTGGCGGCACCTGCGGCAACAGCCGAGGGTTTAGCCCGTGGATGCCCTCAACGAGCAGCACGTGGTCCTCGCGTAGTTGTATCGTTTCACCTTGGTCGCGCAGGCCGGTGTGAAAGTTGTAGTGGGGCAGGGTGACCTCGCGCCCGGCCATCAGGTCGACCAGTTGGGAGTTGAGAAGCTCCAGGTCGAGGGCCTCCAGGACCTCAAAGTTATACTCACCATTTTCGTCGAGCGGCGTCTTTTCTCGTTCCACAAAGTAGTCGTCCA
>CBFDAD010000261.1:0-3143 GCA_965602705.1 uncultured bacterium | reverse complement strand
GGTGAGCTCACTGCCCTCATCAGCTGGCGTGCTCTCCTCTCCCACTTCAGGGATGACCAGCTGCTGTCCAACGGCGATATGGCGCGGGTCGGCGATACCATTGGCAGCGGTGATCGCCTCGACCGTGGTGGCGTACTTTTGAGCGATGCCGAAAAGTGTCTCGCCCGCCTGGACGACGTGTACGACCTGGTTCTCCTCCTGGGGCGGCGGCGTGCGCGGGGCGTCGGCGGCTGCGTTCGTCGGCCAGATGAACAGCAGCAGCAGAGCCGCCAGTCCCGCAAGCAACCAGCCTCTATGCGTCACGTGTTTCCTCAAAGCCGACAAAACTGATTCTATCTCCAATCTCTACTTGATCCAACGCTTCAGGCCGGCACTCTAGCACACTAAGGGACGCTGCCCGAGGCGCGTAAAAGGGTCGAAAGGGGCGAGCCACCACCTTGTCCACGACCCGGTTCTGCCTGTCCAACCACAGGACACCGATGGGGAAAAAGACAAAGAACATATGGATGGCAGCATCGGCCCGGCTCTCGCGACGTCCGACGAGCCACAAGCCTTCGTCCTCCTCCAACCGGCGTCGAAAGGTCAATCCCCGTAAGCGCGTGATAAAGCTATCAGCGCGCCGCACACGCGGGACCAGCGACACGTGCCGCGTCTCGTTTTCAGCGACAAAATACTTTCCACTCATCGCAATTCCGAAAAAAAACTGCCGAATGGTGACAGGTGTTCATCCATTTCAGCTATTTTACCCCACCCTCCCCCTTTGCGCCAGCCTCCCGCCACACGGACGATTCCTCCTTGTCAATAGCTAGGTTTGTGACGCGCCAGGCCCTTAATCCTCCCCTTTGTCCAGCCAATTCAAAATCGCCTTGGGCACACCGGTGATGTCCCGTACCCGCTCCCATAGGGTGGGAACGGCCCCCGATCCAACAACCAGCAGCGGCACCGGGTTAGCGGTATGTCCTTTGGACGCGCTGTCCTCCACGTTGCCGTGGTCGGAACAGACGACGACCGTCGCTCCCTCTGGCCGCGCCTCGAGCAAGCCACCCAGGAACCCATCCACCCGGCTCAAAGTCTGCTCCAGCGGCCAGGGCAGTCGGCGGTGCCCGGCCAAATCGGTGAGAAAGCTTTCATACAACACCAGGTGATACGTCTCCGCCAAACGCGCCAGCCGCCGCCCCGCCTCCGGCGCCGAGATTGGCTCCAGATCCGCGTGAAAGCGCTCACGTGCCACTTCGTGGGTGATGTCCCAATAGACCGCCCGACCCTGGCGCAGGTCTTCAAAAGTGCGAAAAGGTAGTCCGGCGGTCATGTTGGTCAACGTGCTAGCCGAATGGCGCCCGCGCCGCCGCTTCTCAGCCCAGGACCAATAACCATCCGAGTAGGCATTGGCCAGGGTCGCTCGCAACCCGCGTTCTGTGGCCCGTTTCAAGATGCTGTGTTCGGCGATGACCTGGCGCAGCTGCCCAGTCGGGAAGGCGAACACGTGCGTCCCGGCTACCTGAGCCGCATTGACGCCCGTGAATAGCGCCGTCTGGCCAGTGCCACTCTGAGGCAGGCCAGGCACCCCCAGGGTAGCGTCGATTCCCCGACAGAGTAAGCCGGGGCGCTCGACCCGAACGCCCTGCACCAGCGGTCCACCCAGCAAGCGGCGCAAGACCGGTGTGTCGGCTGACCAGAACGGATTGCTCTCATCAGCCGGCCCCAGTCCGACGCCATCCAAAAAGACGAAAACGACAGATAAAGTCATTGCAACCCCAACTTGACGATTGTAGCGTAAGTCAAGAACCCGTGCAAGCGGAACCGTTGATATTGTTCGTTTTTTGGTTGGTTGTGATATAATAGTTCAAGGAATTGGAATCGACTTTGGCGACGCATTTTCTGTCTTTCATTCGTGAAATTCGTGGCAAAAAAGAAAACGCACAAGAGGAAAGGAAAATGACTGAGCGACACGCAGCGATGTTGTGGGAAGCGGTGACCAAGGATGAGGAGACAAACAGCGTGCGCTGCAACCTTTGCGCCCATCACTGCTTGATCCGCGAGGGACGCAAGGGCATCTGCCTGGTGCGGGAAAACGTCGCTGGCGAGCTGTACACGCTGGTTTACGGGCGGGTGATCTCAGCCAACGTGGACCCGGTGGAAAAAAAGCCCCTATTCCACTTTCACCCCGGCAGCGGTGCCTTTTCCATCGCCACCGTCGGGTGTAACTTTCGCTGTCACTGGTGTCAGAACTGGCAGATCTCTCAGGCGGTGCGGGAGGAGCACTTGCTCTACGGCGGACAGCGGGCCACGCCCGAAGAACTGGTGGCGGCGGCACGACGGAGCGACTGTCGCAGCATCGCCTATACCTACACTGAGCCAACCGTCTTTTTCGAGTACGCCTACGACACCGCCAGACTGGCTCACGAAGCGGGTATCGCCAACATCTTTGTGACCAACGGCTACATGACGGCCGAGGCGTTAGAGATGATCCGCCCCTACCTGGACGCAGCCAACGTGGACCTCAAGGCCTTTCGCGACGACACCTACCGCAAGCTGATCGGTGCCCGGCTGCAACCGGTGCTGGACTCGCTGGTGCAGACCAAACAGGCCGGCATCTGGCTCGAAGTGACCACGTTGGTCGTCAGCGGCTTGAACGACTCGGACGACGAACTCGGTCAAATCGCTGCCTTTATTCACGACGAGTTAGGCCCCGACACCCCCTGGCACGTCAGCCGCTACCACCCGACCTACAAATACGACGCGCCGCCCACGCCGATGGAGAGACTGGCCCGCGCCTGGGTGATCGGCAAAGATGCAGGCTTGCGCTATGTCTTTGTGGGAAACGTGCCGGGCCGCATGCTGCCGCACGGCGTCGAAGGGGAGAGCACGTACTGCCACCACTGCGGCGCACCCCTTATCGAGCGCTGGGGCTACTCGATCCGCCAAAACCGCGTCGAAGACGGCGTCTGCCCCGACTGCGGCACACCGGTAGCTGGGGTGGGGCTCGGATGACAATGCGCAAAACCTCTTCACCCCGTGACCATTTGCCCGCAGCTTGGGACAGAGAGAGCATCCGCCGGCTGCTGTCGGCTGCCTTTGACGATACCGAGCTGACCACCTTCTGCTTCGAACGCTTTGATCCCGTCTACCGGAAATTCAGCTCC
>CBFDAD010000260.1:0-3177 GCA_965602705.1 uncultured bacterium | reverse complement strand
TGCCCTTCCAGGAACGGATCTAACTCTTCGACGACCAGGAGTTGTTCCACCCCCGCCGCGAACTTACGCAACAAGGCGGCCGGCAGAGGATGCGTCATGCCCAACTTGAGACAAGAGGCCTCTGGAAAAATCTCGCGGGCAAAGTTATACACAGCCCCGCCAGCCACGATGCCCATCCTGCGATCGCCCCATTCCAACCGGTTTAGCTCAAAAGTGTCAGCAAACTCTGCAAGTTTTTTCAGGCGTTCCTCGACCACCGGATGTCGCTTGCGCGCCCACATAGCCGTGCAGACCAGCTTATGGGGATCACGATCCAAAGGAGGCGTTTCAGCGCCGTCATCTGCCATGCGCTCCCTTAGCTCGGCCGGCGAAGCGGAATGGGAGATTCTCATCGTGGTCCGAATCAGCACCGGCGTATCCCATTCCTCGGACATTTCCAGAGCAACGCCTATAAAGTCCTTCATCTCCTGACTATCCGAAGGCTCCAAGAGGGGCATCTTGGCGAAGCGGGCGTACTGCCGATTGTCCTGCTCGTTCTGAGAACTGAACATGCCTGGGTCGTCAGCAACTACGATCACCAGCCCTCCCCTCACGCCAGTGTAGACCGGGTAGAAGAAAGAGTCAGCGGCCACGTTCATCCCCACCGACTTCATCGTCACCATAGACCGCTTGCCGGCGTAGCACGCGCCTACCGCTCCATCCATCGCCACCTTTTCATTCACCGACCACTCGGCGTAAATCTCCTTGTACTGGGCCACATTCGCCATAATCTCGGAACTTGGGGTCCCGGGATAGCCTGTAGCCACCTGCACACCGTACTCGTAGGCCCCGCGTGCTATGGCTTCGTTTCCTGACAACAAGACTTTCATAAAACTCACCTCTCAAGAATCGATGACATCAAGCTGATGGCGCCACGCGCCGCCAACCACGCCCGGCATCTTGAGGAGACGTACTCCGCTATGCCGGTCTAACCAGCTCGTCAATTCCCACCGTCCAGCCGCGGGCGCGTGGCCCCACGCCCCAAAAGTGCGTCGGGCTATAGAGAAAGATCCAGGGCGCATCGTCGCGCATCATGCGATAGGCGCGACGATAGAGTTCCTGACGCCTGGCATCATCAAGGGTAACCCAGGCCTGTTCGAGCAAGGCATCAACCTGTGGGTTGCTATACCCCTGCCACCACGGCCCAGCCATGCCGGAATGGAACTTTTCTCGCAGACACCTAAAAGTGCTAAGCGGGCTCGAGTCAAAGCAACAGGCATCGTGTATCTGCTTGGACTTTACCATCTCGGCGTACGCTGGACGATCGGAAAAAGTCTTGATTTGAGTCGTAATGCCGATTTGGGCGTACTGCTCCGCCAATTGCTGCGCCAGGGAAAATGCCTCATCGGGATGAACGGTGGGGACGTCTAATATCAGATCAAGGCCGCCGGCGTAGCCGGCCTCAGCCAGTAGGCTCCTGGCTTTATCCGGGTCATAAGGGTAGGGACGCGTCAAAGGGTCATATCCAAAGTGCTTGGGGGTCAATGGCCCGTTCAGAGGTCGCGCCGCGCCACCCTTGACTTCCTGGACTATTTGGGGAACATCCAAAGCATAGTTGAGCGCCTGGCGCACACGCTTATCTGCGCACACGCCCGACCGTGCATTACACAAAAAAATGACGCACAAGCTGCTGTCCAGAGCCACGACATCCGCCTGACCGGTCGTCTCAATAAACTGCTTGCCCTCCAGACCGACTTCCGTGATGATATCAGCCCGACCAGCCAGCAAAGCGTCAATCCGTCGTTCGGCGTTCGGTTCGGCCCGCCAGTAAAGCTTCTCCACTGGCGGTTGGACGCCCCAATACCCCTCAAAGCGTTGCATCACAACACGACGATCACCTTCAGCTTCCACGAAACGGTAAGGTCCACTGCCGACCGGTCTGTGCGCCAGATCGGTCAGGGCACGCTGCGGGACAATAGGCAACCTGACCAGCAGATCCAGCAAATCTGCCATTGGTTCAGGGGTGACCACGCGCACTGTGCGGTCATCAAGCGCTTCGAAAACTGCGCCGCCTAGATAGCTGTTATACAGACCCTTGGTGCCTAGCTCCCCTACCATCTCTGGGTCACACGCGCGCCCCAGGGTCGCCACCACGTCCCCTGCTTTCAGCGTATCGCCATTGTGAAACAGCACGTCGTCGCGCAAGTTAAAGGTCCAGGTTCGGGCATCGGCCTCCAAACGCCAGGCTTGCGCCAGGGCCGGGCCGTAATCACCACGTTCGCCGTACCGTACCAGCGACTCGTACATCGCAAATCGGATACTGAGGCGACTCTTGGCATCGGTCCACATGTGTGGGTCGCCCAGCCACACGTACGGTTGAAGCACCGTAAGTTCTGTCAGCGGTGTCAGCATCATTCCTGCGTCCTCTGCAATCTCGCTTTTATGCCTCAGCGACAAAAAGCGTGCCTTCCAGCACCTTCACACCCGCCCCACCCAACCGGACCGCCTCGATTTTCGCCGGGGTACCCAATATTTCCAAAACGCCTCGGCCTGGCCGCCCAACAAAATGCCCTTGCTCCGCAACAAGCTCCGGCCCAGTCCTCAACCCATGGTGCACGATAAAAGATCCCATCGCGCCAGACGCCGAACCCGTGAAGGGATCCTCCAGCGCGCCGTGGGGGTCGAAAAGACGCGCATGAGTGTCCGCCTCCGGTTCAAAACCACCCAGGCAGAACATGAACGCAGCCGAGACGGCTGCCCTTTCACACAGGCGCGCCAGCGCGTCGCGCTTCATCTTTACCTTTTTCAAAACCCCCAAGTCACGTGCCGGGACGATTAGAAACGGGACCCCTGTGCCGACAACCTGAGGTGAACAGTCAGGTCTCAAGTCGGAAACCTCCAGACTGAAACACGGCGCAACTTCTTCAGCGGTGAACTTGCGGCCAAAAGTCGGCGGTTGTTGAGTCATCACGACGCGTAGGGGTCGCTGGTTTTTTACATAGATATCGACGGGCAAGACACCGACGTTGAATTCTAGCTCAATTCTGGTGACGGGCTCCTGTAATGTGATCAGATTCTCTTGGGCCAGCATGAACGCGGTCGCAATAGTAGGATGCCCCGCAAACGGAATCTCTGTGCGAGGAGTGAAATAGCGCACGCGGAAATCAGCTTGCGTGGAAGGTAAAACAAAGGCCGATT
>CBFDAD010000259.1:0-3200 GCA_965602705.1 uncultured bacterium | reverse complement strand
GACGAGCCTTTTGAAGTGTTCATGCACACTTCCAAGGCCGGGAGCGAGACGGCGGCGGTGTCGGAGGCGATGGGGCGGTTGATTTCTTATATCCTGCGTCTGTCTTCACCGGTGCCGCCGAGAGAACGCCTGGCAGAGGTCGTGCGGCAGTTGGGCGGTATCGGCGGCGGGCGACCGTTGGGCTTTGGCGCCAAGCGGGTGCTGTCGTTGCCCGATGGGTTGGCCCAGGTGTTGGCCGAGTATCTGGGACAGACGTCGGCCAGCGATAATGGTCGTCTCAAGGAGGCGGATCAGTTGGTCTTTAAAATCGGCGACCTGTGCCCCGATTGCGGTGAGGCGGCCCTGGTGCGTGAGGAGGGGTGCCGTAAATGCTATGCCTGTGGCTACAGTGAGTGTTGAGCGGACTTTGGAAGTCTGGAGGTAGGGAGGACCAATGCCCAAGCGTTTTCTGTTGGTGGCCGGTAACATCGGGGCCGGCAAGACGAGCCTGACGGATCGCCTGGCGGCCCGGCTGGGTTGGCAGTCGGCGTACGAATCGGTTGCCGATAACCCCTATCTGGCCGATTTCTACGCTGACATGCGGACCTGGTCGTTTCACCTCCAGATGTATTTCCTGGGGCACCGGGCTGAGCAGCATCGGCGCATGGCGCTGTCGCCGCTGTCGGCGGTTTGCGACCGGTCCATTTACGAGGACGCGTACATCTTTGCCCGCGCCCTGTACCAGATGGGGAACATGACCGAGCGAGACTATCTGGCCTACCGCCGGTTGTATCAGGTCGTAGTGGAACAGTTGCCGGTGCCGGACTTGTTGCTCTATCTTGAGGCGTCCGTGGAGACGCTCTTGACACGGATTCGTGGCCGGGATCGGGCCATTGAGACCGGCATCACGGCCGATTATCTGGGCTTGTTAAACAGCTTTTACGGCGACTGGCTGGCCGATTTCGATCTCTGCCCGGTCCTCACCATCCCCGCCGACCGGCTCGACTTTGTCCGCCAGACCGGTCACCTGGACGTGATTGTGGAGCGGATACAGCAAAAGCTGTCCGGCAAAGAAGTGGTGGTTTTTGATTGAATCACGAACGATGATCAAAAGACTGCCGGTCAACCGGGTAAACTGGCCAAAAACTCGCGCAGCGCCTGGTTAAAGGCCGGCGGGTTCTCCAGCGGGGTCAGGTGCCCGGCGTCAGGGATGATCACGCTGTGGACCCTGTCCCCGGGGAGTTGCTCACCGTGTGCAGACAGAATGGTCTCGCGCATCGCCTCGGCTTCGGCGGGTGGGGTGATGGCGTCGTCTGCTCCGACCACAATCAGCGTGGGCACGGTGATCGTGGATGATGTATCCCCCCATAGATAATCCCATCAGCACAACCCGTTCAATCTTTAGCGCATCGATGAGGTCGCGCAGGTCTTTGGCCATCTGTTCCATGCGATACGGCCCGGGCGGTGCCTGGCTTTTCCCGTGCCCGCGCAGGTCAGGGGCGACGAGGCGGTACTCGTTGCGCAGAGATTCTAGCTGGTACGTCCATAGCGTGTGATCCAGCGGAAAGCCGTGGATCAGGAGCAGGACCGGCCCATTGCCGACGTCCTCATAGTACATCTGGATGTCGTTGACCAGTTGTTTCACGGGTTCTTCCTCCTGCGAATCGGTTTGGTCCTGGCTCGTGCCGAACAGTGTAGTCGGATCGACCTTTTTTGGCAAGGGCAGCACGGAGTTGGTGCGGCGGTAAAAAGCTTGTCAAAGTGGATGAGCCAAGTTAGAATATCAATCAAGGTTGGGGTTGTGGTACAATAGGGCGCAAACTCGGAGTGTGGCGTGAGCGGAGAGCGTATCTTAATCGTCGAAGATGAGCGTGCTGTGGCGCGTGGGCTGGAATATAGCCTGACGCGCGAAGGGTTTGAGGTGTTGTGGGCTGAAACCGGCCAAAGCGCCCTGGACCTGGCGCGCAAGCGGGAGCCGCACCTGATCCTGTTGGACATTCGGTTGCCGGACATGAGCGGCTTTGACGTCTGTCGCCAACTGCGCGCCGAAGGCAGACGTCAGCCGATCTTGATGCTGACGGCTTGCGACGAAGAGGTGGACAAGGTGTTGGGTCTCGAGTTGGGCGCCGATGACTATGTGATCAAGCCTTACGGCTTGCGCGAGCTGATTTCACGCGTGCGGGCGTTGCTGCGTCGAGCTTATGGCGAACTGGCCGCCGTCTCTCTGGGCGACCGGCTGCGGTTTGGCGAGGTGGAGCTAGACCTGGAACGATTGCAGGTCACGCGGCGGGGGCGGCTGGTGGACCTGACGCCAACCGAGTTCCGGTTGCTGCGTTACCTGGTCAGCCACCCAGACCGGCCCTTTAGCCGCAGTGCGTTGATCGAGGCAGTCTGGGGCTATGATAGCGGCATCGGCAGCGATCGCACGGTAGACGTGCACGTCCGGCATTTGCGTGAGAAACTGGAGGACGACCCCACAAACCCGCGCTGGTTGGTTACGGTGCGTGGCATAGGTTACAAGTTTGAGCGCTGATGGACCTGCTCGTTTCTTGCCCGGTTGATAGCCGTGGTTGGCCCAGTTGTTGCGAAACCTTAACACAAATACAACGATGACGTAACCATTTGCTGTTAGGATATGAAAAAGTGTGGATTATTCTCAAAGGAGGTCGTTTCTAATGAACCGACGAAGAATTGGACTGGGCTTGGTTGCGTTATTTGTGTTGCTCGTTGTAGGCGCGGTTGTTGGCAGCGGTATCGTCTTGGCCACGGCGCGGGCTCAAGAGTCCGCTGCCGCGGGCGGGGTCGCCGCAGAGGAACCGGAGTTGGGCGTGGTCATCGCTTCGGTCGTACCCGATGGACCGGCGGCCGAGGCCGGCGTGGCGCGGGGCGATATTTTGCTCCGCATTGACGACCAGGTGATAAACGACACGGCTGATTTGCGACGTTACGTCGCAGATTTAGAAGCTGGTCAAGAGGTGGAACTGACCGTGTTGCACGGTGACGACAGGCGCACACTCACGGCGACAGTGGGCGAGTGGGACGGCCGGCCTTACCTGGGTCTAGTTCCGTGCAACGACGCGCGCCAGGTGGGGGTGTTCGAGGTTATTCCCCGGCTCCGTGGAACATTGATCGTTCATGTGGAGCCGGATAGCCCGGCTGATCAGGCCGGTTTACAGGTAGGCGACAGGATCGTTGCCGTGGATGGCCAAGAGCTGGAGGAG
>CBFDAD010000258.1:0-3219 GCA_965602705.1 uncultured bacterium | reverse complement strand
GTAGCTCGCGCCGGAACTTTTCCCTCAATCCCCCCCACTGGGGGGGAGGCGCCGTCAGTGCGTAGCTCGCGCCGGAACTTTTCCTTCAATCCCTCCAAGGCGGGGAGGCGCCGTCAGCGCGTAGCTCGCGCCGGAACTTTTCCCTCAATCCGCCCCAGTGAGGGGGAAGGTCCAAGGGTGCGGTGTCTATCTTGAAATCGTTCACTGCTGCTGTAATAAAAACACCTGTGCTCTGCCTGAGGTTCAATGGAGAGTATAACACATTTGTCGTACTCGCGCACAGTGCGCTAAGGATGGCGCAGGAGCACTGGTAAGGAAGGCGTGCAAACACGTAGCGGGGTGCTTGCTAGAAAAGTGGAGCTCCGCATATCCCTGGCGTTCAGCCGACCGGTGAAGCGGTCGGCTGGGATGAACCTGGTTTTGGCCTCGATTTTTGCCGCGTAGATCGGCCCTGGTTTTTAGACCTTGGCCATCAGCTTGTCGAATTCTTCCATAGTCACGGCGGGTGATGTGGTGAACGAGATGCCGGTCAATTTGCTCAAGGCGGCCGAGGCCTGCATCGCCTGTTCTGTCCCGGGGAAATCCACAATGAGAACCAAATCCTTCTCCCCCAGCAATGCATACCCCGCGTTGATTTTGCCGCCAAACTTTTCGATGACGGCTTGACCCTTTTCCGTACGTTCGGCACTCATTCCCTTGATTGCCTCGGCTGAGTATTGTCCAAACAGCAGATACGTTGCCATGTTACCCCCTCCTTCCCATATGGATCGCTGACGCTTGTCGGGTGCGAGATAAGCGGAGCTCCGCGCAACAACCGGGTTCGACGAGGGCACGTAGAGGGCTTGACTTTATTCAATATAACCTGACCTGGTAGAAAAGTCAATCCTGCTGGCGTTGGGTGATCTTTCGATGTTGACCGTCGGTGAAAGCAATGATAGAATAAAGGCATGTTGGCTCGCACGTAACTCTCAGGATTGGATAGGCGGCTCGAGAAAAAAATGAATCATTCGGTAGTTACTCAACAACTTGCCAAGCAACTTGATCAACTCCCTTTTGAACTCCAGCGAAAGGTGCTTGATTTTGCGCGGGCGTTGGCTCTTTCTCTACCAAAGGGGACTCCTGGTCAGCAATTGCTCGGCTTCGCCGGCACCATTCACCCCGACGATGCACAAATGATGACCCAAGCCATTGAAAATGGCTGCGAACGGGTGAACGCTGATGAGTGGTAGATTCCTTCTGGACACAAACATCATTATCGCACTTTTTGCAGGAGAATCCACCGTCCAACAATTTCTGAGCGAAGCCGAAGAGGTTTTTGTGCCCAGCATTGCGTTGGGTGAACTTTATTTTGGCGCTCGCAAATCTGGTCGTGTGGAAGCCAACCTGGCACGAATAGACGAGTTTGCCCTCAGTTGTTCTGTTCTCGCCTGCGACACAGACACTGCACGGGAGTATGGTGTCATCAAGAAGACATTGCGAGCGAGGGGACGACCAATCCCAGAGAACGATATTTGGATCGCCGCTGTCGCGAGACAATACGAATTGGTTTTGGTGACACGAGACGTTCATTTTGATGAGATAGAAGACCTGGTTACGAAGGTCAGATAAAGCAGTTCAGCTCGTGTTCTGCTTTTCTGAAGCGGATTGAACGATAACGCGACTGATAGGGCAGATGTCCCATCACATCAAGCGTATCCTGATCCTCACCACCGGCGGCACGATCGCCATGCAGCACGACCCCGCGTTGGGTGGCGCCACGCCCAAGATGGGCGCGGCCGAGTTTGCCGCTGCGCTACCGCCGGACCTGTTGGCGGCTGTGGAGTTGGAGAGCAGCGAGATCGTCAACCTGCCCAGCTCCCACTTTACGTTAGACACGTTGTGGGGGATTCGCCAGGCGGTCGTCGCCGCCGTGGCCCGACCCGAGCCCGAGATTGACGGCGTGGTCGTCACGCACGGCACCGACGTGCTGGAAGAGACGGCCACGTTGCTCGACCTGACGGTGGACAGCCCCAAGCCGGTGGTCCTGACCGGTGCCATGCGCACTGCCACGCAGGTGGGCTATGATGGTTTCGCCAACCTGGCCGCCGCCGTGCGCGTCGCGGCCACCCCCAACGCCCGAGATTTGGGCGCGCTGGTCGTGTTAAACGACGAGGTCCACGCGGCCCGCTTTGTCACCAAGTCGCACACGCTCAGCGTGGGCACCTTTCAGTCACCCGCCTGGGGGCCGTTGGGCCGGGTCGAGGGGGATCGCGTGCTGTTTGGGGGGCGTGTGGCCCGTTGTTTTGTCCCTTGCCCGGCCCTGGAGACCCGCGTGGAATTGATCAAGCTGACCGTCGGCGCGAACCCCACTGGAAGACCTCCTGTCACGGGGCGTGCGGGGCGTCGTGATCGAAGCGCTGGGCGGCGGGCGCATCCCGCCCTGGTGGTTCCCGCTCATCGAGCGCGCCGTCGCCAGCGGCGTGACGGTCGTCGTTGGGTCGCGCTGCCCCAGCGGCCGGGTGTGGGACCCTTATGGTTACCCCGGCGCGGTGCGTGACGCCGTCGCGGCCGGCTGCCTGCTGGCCGAGGGGCTCAACGGCCAAAAGGCGCGGGTCAAGTTGATGGTGGTGCTGGGAGCGGCCCAGGAACGCGACGCGGTCGAGCGGCTATGGTACGTGAATCGCTGAAGCGCTATAGGGGCAGACGAGGGGGGAGCGATGCGCTGTGGGCGTTGTGATGCTGAGATTGAGGGCGGGTTGGACGTGTGTCCGGTCTGCCAGGGCGATATCTGTCCCCGCTGCGGTGCGCCGGTGGAGCCGGAAGATAGCGTCTGTCCCGGGTGCGGTGAATTGCTAAATGACGCGGAGAAAGCCGTGACGGTCTCTTGTCCCCACTGTGGCGCGGAGATGGACGGGCGCGAGATCAAGTGTGCGGCTTGCGGCGGCGTGCGTTGTCTTAACTGTGGCCGTCCCCTGGCCCGTGAGACGAACCGTTGCCCTGCCTGCGGTTTTACGCTCGTGTTCTACTGTCCCGAGTGTGGGGCCAGGGTTAGCGCTGGTGCGCCTCAGTGCCCAGGGTGCGGCGCGCATCTCACCGACTCTGTTGAAACTGTGGAGGTTAAGGCCGGCGAGCGTGAGGAATCCAAAGCATCCGTGCCCTCGGCGGCTCACAGCGGCCGGTGTCCCGCTTGCGGCAGCGGTGTTTACGTCGAAGATGGGATGTGCATGGCGTGTGGACAGA
>CBFDAD010000257.1:0-3234 GCA_965602705.1 uncultured bacterium | reverse complement strand
CCCTCCAGGTTCGCCAGGTCCTCCCAGAAAAAAACCATGAGGTCTGATGGTATCTCATACTCGGCAAGCTGGGCGGGTGGGGCAAAAATGCCCAGGATCGGTACCGCTGCGGCGCCCTCGGCCGTCGTTACGGTCACCTGATCGCCGACGTCGTAACCGCCGTTGCGTGCGGCCAACTCGCTGATCACCACGCCTGGCTTTCCGGGTGTTATTGGCGTGCCTTCGTCCAACGTCAGGAATGGGATTACCTGACCATCGATGCCCCAAGCCGTGATTTGTCCATCTGGCAACGTGCCGGAATAGCCATCTACCTGCACGCCCGTAAAGTATCTATTGGGGGGCGGCGCGCCCAGCGTAAAGCCCGTGAGGCGAGCGAGTTCTTGCCAACGCATTTGCCCCATTGGCATGGGAAAATTCAGGATGCCGATGATTTCCAGCTTGTGTCGCTGTCCGCTGACGTTAATCGTGACGGTATCGCCTACGTCTTTGCCAAGTTGATCGGTGATCTCGTTGGTGAGCACAATTCCATCCCGTTCGGAATTTTCCATCCAGGCCGTGCCTGCTACCAGGTATTGATACTCGACTATTTCGGGCACCACGCCCTGAAGCATGACCTGGCTGGTTCCGCTTTGCTCGCCGACATAGCCTTCCATCTGGGCGACGCCGAACGACCCTGGATATACCTCCTGAACCCCTGTAACGTTGCCCATCAACAACGCTTCGACGGTCTCAAGCTCTTGACTTTCTGTGGTCTGAAGGACAATTTGGTACTGAAATGTGTCCAGCATCTCTTGCAAGACATCGTTGATGCGCACAAAGACCGCCGTCACGCCCATGAACGCCGTCACCGCCAGCGTCAGCGTGATGGCGGTCAGCGCCAGGCGGGCCTTTTTTTGCGTCAGGTTGTTGAACGATTGCTTGATGTTTAACGGCAGAGGCAACTTTTTGATGATCCGGTTCAGAGAGCCAACGTTGTACCCGCCCCCAATACCCAGGTCGGTCATCGCCTGGAGGATCGTGATGCGCGTACCCGCATACACGGGGATGATTGCAGAGCCAATCGGCACCGCCAGCCCCAGGAAAACGCCGAGTGAGACCGCAAGCGAGGATACGGCAAACGAGTCAATCAGTGTGTTGGCAAAATCACCGATAATCACCGCCATCTGGTATCCCAGCGGGATGCCCACGAGTACGCCAGGTACCATGCCCAGCACGCCATACGTCACCGCAACGCCGCCGTAGATGATAAACGTCTCACCCCGCGTGGCCCCCAATGACTTTATCACGCCAATCTGGCGTTGTTGCTCCACGACCAGGTTATTCACCACGTTCAACACCAAAAAGCCCGAAACCAACATCGCGACCACAGCCAGGGCCGTCAGAATACCCGTGAATTGTTCGGTGCTTTCGATAGCACGATTGTGGGCCGGGTCGGAGGGGAACACCAGCATCGCTGCGTAGGGCGTGTTATCGTTGATGGATGCCTGCACCAGCTCCAAAGACGCTTGAGCCGTTTCAAAATTGGTGAAACGCATCGCCAGGATGTTCAGCCCCTCAATACCGGTGATGGCCTGAGCATCCTCATACAGGGTATACATGCTCCGGTCGCTGGCCTGGTTGTAAGCGTGGAAGACAATGCCCGAAACGGTCCACGACTGGGTTGGCAGCCCCTCGAGGCCTAGCATACGCAAGTCAATCACGTCGCCGACGTCAAGGTCATAGTCTTCCGCCATGCGCTGCTCAACGACGACTTGTCTCTGGCCCGGCTGCGGATATTCTCCTCTGACCAAGCGCATAGGCTCAAGGACCTTGTCCGCAAGCGGGCCCAGGTAAACCACCATGCGTGCTTCGCGAAAACGTCCCTCGTCTTTGAATTTCCAATAGAACGGGTTATTCGCCGTGCCTTCAATAGCAGTGATTTCGGGAAATGCCTGCTGCAAATCGCTAACGTAGGCATTATCATCCAGTTCCACTTCTGTGACGTTGGGCGGGACGGTCATAAACACCTGCAGCATGGGGAGTTCTGCTTCTTTGACGTCTTCCCGGAGCTGTTTGACCAGCAAGTCACCGGCAGTGATGAGCGTGACCACGCCCAGCACGCCAATAAAGATGCTGATTGATACGAGTGCAGTGCGACCTTTACGCGTCCAGAGATCGCCAAAGATTTTTCGCAAAGTGGATCGATTCATGTTTACCTCAAATCACACGGCTACTTGTAAAGCCCGTTCTTGATCGCGCGTAGTTTGCCATTATGCAGTTCGAACACGCTGGGGATATTCTGGACGATTTCGCGATCGTAGGTCGTGACAATCACAGTTGCGCCCTGGTCGGCCAGTCCTTGGAAGACATTAAAGACATTTTCTGTGCTCATTCTGTCCAGGTTGGCGGTGGGCTCGTCACCGATAATCAACGGCGGATTGTTTGCCAGCGCCCGCGCAATCGCGGCGCGCTGCTGCTCTCCACCGGAGAGCATGTCAGGCCGTTTTTCCGCTTGATCTTCGATTCCCAGCCGTGCCAGCCAATTCAGGGCATGGTCGCGTCGCTGGGATGGTTGGTGCACATTGGCATAGTCCATCGGAAACATCACGTTATGCAAGACAGAGATCGTGGGCAGCAATTGGAAAAACTGGAACACAATGCCCAGGTTGCGCGCCCGCCACTTGGTCAGTTCCCCCTGGGGCGTGTGCGTCACGGGCATGTCGCCGATGGTGACCTCACCACTGGTTGGATTGTCGATAGCCGTAATCATGTTGAGCAACGTGGTTTTGCCCGCGCCGGATGGGCCAACGATGGCGACAAAATCTCCCCTGGTGATGTCAAGATTGATGCCCTGCAATACCGGCAAAGGCCCACTTGGCGTTTCATAGTGCTTGACAAGGTTTCTAATCATGATATAGGGTTCGTTCATACTCTTCCTCGATCGGTTGTAGTGGGCAGATTTCGGGCCTCCTGCCATACGCCGGATTTGACAACACCTGCCCAGTAGAGCTGTACGGCGCTGGGTCCAGCGGGAGCAGCTGAGCAGTTGCTGTTTGTGCCAGAACTGGCCCATAGAACGCCAACAAACAGTTATGATACAATGATTGTCTTTCCGACGCAAACCCTTTATTGATTTTATTCACTACCGGACACTTTTTGAATTCACGTCTAGCGAGCAATCACCCTGTCCGCCGCTGCGCTCTGGATGCTTACGCAAAGCCCGTCGAAGGGTGGTCGCGAGCGGGTCTTTGCGTC
>CBFDAD010000256.1:0-3276 GCA_965602705.1 uncultured bacterium | reverse complement strand
CTACCGTCTTTAACATCACTGTCTTGCCGCCGGTGTTGGGGCCAGTGATGACGATGATGTAATAATTCTCATCCAGGTGCACGTCTACCGGCACCACTATTGTCTGATCCAGAAGCGGGTGACGCGCCTTGATCAATCGTAAGACTGAGCCAGGATGACGAGAAGGTGCATCGGTGGCAGGTGACGGCTCCCTGAAAGGCATCAACTGGGCTTCAGTCGCATTGAGGTCCTCAGCGTAGCGGGCCTTAGCAAAGGCCAGATCCAGTTCCGCCAGCGCCTCCACGGTGCACGCGACGAACGGCGCTTCCTCGGCCACCCGTGCCGAGAGTTGCGCCAGGATGCGTTCTACCTCGCGCACCTCCTCCAGTTCCAGCTCCCGCCATCGGTTATTCAGTCCCACCGTAGCCAACGGCTCGATAAACAGCGTCGCGCCGCTGCTAGACTGATCGTGGACGATGCCAGGAATGCGCCCCTTAAAGTTGGTCTTGAGTGGGATGACGTAGCGACCGTGTCGCTGCGTGACCAGAGCCTCCTGCAAATAGGCCGCGTTGTTCGGTGAGGCCAGGATACGGTTCAAGCGGTCCATCAGCCGGTCGTAGGCGATTTTCAGTTCGCTGCGGATGCGGGCCAGTTGCGGGCTGGCGTTGTCCACCACCTCGCCGCGATTGCCGAGGCAGCGTTGGATCTCGCTCACCACGCCCCGACACTCCTCGATGCGACTGGCCAACGCTGCCAGGCGTGGAAACTGGTCAGCCGTTCGGGCCAGGTTTCTTTTCAGCTTCCGGCCGCTCAACAGCGTCCCGGCGATCTCGAGCAGATCCGTGGGCAACAACGTCGCACCTCGGACCGCTGCCTCTACGCTGGGACGCACGTCCCTGGCTCCTCCCACGCCTATCGTCCCCTGGACGTCCCAAAGCCGCCGCGCTTCGCTGGTCTCCTGCTGGCGGGCCCGCGCCTCGTCCAGATCAGTCACAGGGCGCAAAGCGTGGGCAAGTTCCCGCCCAGCAGAAAAGTCGGTGTATTCAGCCAAACGGGCCAGTATCTTGGGGAATTCCAAGGTTTCCAGGTACTTTTCGTCCATCGTCGTCCCGTTGATAGTAGGGGCGAGGCAAGTCGGAGAGTGGGCTGTTTGCTTCGACATTGTCAATTCGACTTGCCTCGCCCTTACTTCTGTGAGAGCAAAAGAGGGTGACAAGGGAGAAGCTGATTAGAGGGGAGTAGCAAAGATTTCGGGCAATCCATCGGGTATCCAAGGAGCAACGGTGTACAGGCCCAGCCGGAAAGCATAGTGGAAAACGGTGAGCATGACAGAGTTATTTACTAGCGTCACGAGTGTGCGCCCAAATTCTTCAGCCCCAATCCAGGGTGCATGGCCAATGACGTTAAGCGCCGTGCCGGCCAATCCCAACCAGAAAATTGACGTGGCAAAGCCCAGCACCAACCCTCCCGTCTGGTTCACCAGAGGGGGGATCTTTTTTATCCAACGGGCGTTCTTCTCAATGTCGCGGGTCACGAGACCCAAAGCGTTCAGCACAATGATCAGAGCCGTCGTAAAACCCAGTATGTTAGCTGCTGACCGCGTAAGAGAAGGGAACAAAGCCTTGAACCCACTGCCGAAAAGGCGGTACGCCCACACCCCCACTACCATAGAGATGTAAATGGAGATCAAACCCATGGCTTGCTGAGCCAGGCCCCGCACAAAGCCGATCAGGACTCCCACAGCCAGCGCCAGTGACAAGATCAGGTCCACAACAATCAAGACACACCTCCTTCAAGCAAAAAGTATAGCACATTCTGGTCAAAAGGCAAAAACGTCGAGCTTTTGCGTTGTTTGACAAATGTGGTACAATTGGACAACCACAACGTAAGACAAGGAACTCTCATGCTCAATCGCACTTTCCATTGGACCTTGGCGCTGATCCTGGTTTTCCTGGCCCTGCCGGCTTGCGGCAAGACAGGAGGACAAAACGCTCCCACTACTGTCTTTACCGGGCCGCAGCTTCTCTTCGAAGACGAGTTTAGCGACGAAACCTCTGGCTGGCTGGAAGCCACCGATGTAGAAGCCAGCCAGGGCTATCGCAACGATCAACTCTTCTTTGAGATTCGGGCCCCAGACCTCATCGCCTGGGACAATCCCGGCGGCAATTTTCAGGATTTTGTCCTGGAGGTCGAGGCCAGACAGGTGTCCGGCGCTGCGGGAAACTCTTACGGCGTGTTGCTCCGCTACATAGACGATGGCAATTTCTATCGCTTCGATCTGACCGGCGATGGTTACTATGCCGTCTCCAAATTGGAGTACAGAGAGTGGAACATCCTTGTAGATTGGCAAGAGTCAGCGCACGTCAAACCGCTGGGAGAGGTGAACCTCATAAAAGTCGTTTGCCAGGGGCCCAGGATGACCTTTTACGTCAACGGTCAGGAGCTGGTCAGTGTAGAGGATAGTTCCTTCGAGCGTGGCGATGTGGGCCTGTTCGCCAGCACTTTTGCCAATCCCAACATTGAGACCGAGTTCGACAACCTGGAAATCTGGGAGACCGAATAGGGATAGCTGTGTGCCGCTTGACAGGAACAGAGAGGCGGCTATAATAATAGGAGTACAGACAGCCATAGGGAGAGGGGAAGGCGCAATTTGGCTCAAGTCATTATTGGAGTATGCGAGACAGCTTTTGGCTGGGTCGGTATCGCGCGCTCCCCTCGGGGCCTGTTGGCTCTGACCCTTCCCAGGCCAGATGAAGAAGCGGCACTGCGATCCCTGCTGGATCGCTGGGGCTACGACGCCCAACGGGACGACGTAACTCTGGGCAATCTGCAGGAAAAGCTGCGCCGCTATTTTGATGGTCAACCGGTTTCCTTTGACGAGTCACTAGACATGAGCTTCGCCACCGACTTTCAGCGACGTGTGTGGAAGGTGACGCGCCGTATCCCCCGGGGTCAGACGATGACCTATGGCGAAATCGCCCGCCAGATTAAATCGCCCCGAGCGGCCCGCGCCGTGGGTCAGGCAATGGCCCGCAACCCGTGGCCGGTGATCGTGCCCTGCCACCGCGTGGTGGGCCATGACGGTCAGTTGACCGGGTTCGGCGGCGGGCTGACTATGAAACAGCGTTTGTTGGAGATGGAAGAGGCAAAGTAGGAGCGGAGCACGCGTGCGCATCGGCATTGATGCGCGGTTGGTCTATTACAGCCAGGCCGGCATCGGACAATACATCTTGAGTCTGACCAAGTGGCTGGCACAGATTGACGGCGCCAACGAATACGTGCTCTTGCAAAGTCGCA
>CBFDAD010000255.1:0-3285 GCA_965602705.1 uncultured bacterium | reverse complement strand
TTTCCAGTTACGTGACACTAAAACCGGCCACGATCGCAGCGTGGCCGGTTTTTTGTTGGCTGTTTGAATGGGGTTTTGCGGCGCCAAGCCGAGCAGGCTGAGTAATAAACAACAGTAAAGTGATCCACGTCGTATTTGAACTCTCCCGTTATTGGTAGTATCATTGAGCGCATGGGCAAACAGTTGGTCATCGTAGAGTCACCGACCAAGGCGAAAACGATCCGCGGCATCCTGGGGTCAGGCTATCGGGTGCTCGCCTCGATGGGGCACGTGCGCGACCTGCCACGCAAGGCATTGGGGGTTGACATCGAGCAAAGCTTTCGTCCGCGCTATGTCACCGCACCCAAAAAGCGCGAGACGATCAAGCGACTGCGGGCAGCAGCTCGTGAGGCCAGCGCCGTCTACCTGGCCACCGACCTGGATCGCGAGGGCGAAGCGATCGCGTGGCACGTGTTGCACGTGCTCAAGCTGCCCAAGGACGTCCCGGTGCACCGCGTTACTTTTCACGAGATCACACCTGCCGCGATTCACGCTGCTTTTCAACAGCCACGGCAACTGGATCAGGTGTTGGTCGAGGCGCAGCAGACGCGACGTATCCTGGACCGGCTGGTGGGTTATCGAATCAGCCCGTTGCTGTGGCGACGTGTCAAAGGGGGACGGGGGCTGTCAGCGGGGCGGGTGCAGACGATCGCCTTGCGCCTGGTGGTGGAGCGGGAACGGGAGATCGAGGCCTTTGAGCCGGTTGAGTACTGGACCATCGAAGCCTTGTTGGCCCAGCAGATCCCTGACCCGATCCCTTTTTTGGCTCAACTGTACCGCATTGGCAAAGAAAAGCCCGACCTCAAGAACCGCGAAGACGCCGAGGCGATCATCCAGGCGCTGGAAGGGGCGGTGTATTGGGTGGAGAGCGTCAAAAAGCGGCGTCAAGAGCGCCGCCCGCCGCCCCCCTTTACCACCAGCACACTACAACAGGCGTCTTCTCGCGCCCTGGGTTTTGGGCCCAAGGCGACAATGGCCGTGGCGCAACAATTGTACGAGGGTGTCCAGTTGGGTGACGAGGGCCACGTTGGGCTGATCACCTATATGCGCACCGACTCGACCTACGTCGCGCCCGAGGCGCAGGCGGCCGCGCGCCAGGTTGTCATCCAGTACTTTGGCGAGGAATACTTGCCCCCCCGGCCGCCGGTTTACAAGACCAAGGTCAAGTCGGCGCAGGAGGCGCACGAAGCGATTCGTCCAACGGACGTACGGCGTACGCCTAAACAGGTGCGTCCCTATCTCGACGCCAGGCAGGACGCGCTGTATACCCTCATTTGGCGTCGTTTTGTCGCCAGCCAGATGGCCAACGCTGTCTATGACGTCACCACGGCGCTCATCCCTACCGGTCAAGGGAGTCGCGCCCAGCGGCTTCCGTACCTCTTTCGGGCGCGCGGTCGGGTGCGACTCTTTGATGGCTTTCTGCGGGTCTATGAGGAGACGTTGGACGTAGGGGAGGAGGCGCAGGAGGAAAAACCCCTGCCTGCACTCCGCGCCGACGAGGGGCTGGACCTGTTGGAGCTGATTCCCACCCAGCACTGGACCAAGCCGCCGCCCCGTTTCACGGAGGCCTCGCTGATCAAAGAGCTGGAGCGCCGGGGCATTGGCCGGCCCTCGACCTTTGCCAGCATGGTCAGCCTGATCCAAAGGCGGGGCTACGTGCAGCGTCAAAAGCGACTGTTGGTCCCCACGCCGCTAGGGTTTGTCGTGTGTGATTTGTTGATAGAGTTCTTCCCCGATCTGTTCGACTATGGTTTTACCGCGCAGATGGAGCAGTCCCTGGATGAGATTGCCAACGGGCGGCAAGGGCGACTGGCTACGCTGGAGCGTTTTTGGGCAGATTTGGAGCCGGTTCTAGACAAAGCCCGGGCCGAGATGCCCAGGGTGACGGTTGACTCTGGCACGTCACCTGGGGGGCGCACGTCAAAAAGCGCGAAGCGCAAACCGGTGCCTACTGGCGAGAAATGTCCCGAGTGTGGAGGCGATCTGGTGACCCGGCACGGGCGGTACGGGGCCTTTGTGGGTTGCGCCAATTATCCAGCCTGCAAGTACATTCGGCGCACCAAGACGCAGGCGGTAGGCAAGTGCCCCGAGTGTGGGGGGGATCTGATCGCGAGAAAGGGCAAGTATGGCGCCTTTATTGGGTGCGCTAACTATCCAACCTGCAAGTATAAACGACGCGCTTGATACGCGCGTGCGCGCTGCGCAGAACACTGGGGTGTGCTATAATGCGACTTTGTCATGGTTAACATCCAAGAGAGGAGCTAAATGATGCGTCCGGACGGTCGCGCCGTAGATGAATTACGCCCTACCCACTTTGCCCTGGACTATGTCGTCTATCCCGAAGGTTCGGTTCTGATCGAGATGGGCGACACGCGCGTGTTGTGCAACGTCACTGTCACTGAGCAATTGCCTGCCTGGCGCCAGGGCAGCGGGGCCGGCTGGTTGACGGCCGAATATGCGCTAATGCCCCGCTCCACCCACACGCGTGTGCCCCGGGAGACCCACGGTTTACGTGGCCGCACCCAGGAGATTCGCCGATTGATAGGGCGGGCGCTGCGCGCCGCCGTAGACCTCGACAAGCTCGGTCACCGCCAGTTGATTGTGGACTGCGACGTGTTGCAGGCGGATGGGGGGACGCGCACGGCGGCTATCACGGGTGGTTACGTCGCTGTGGCCCTGGCGCTGAACCGGTTGGCCCAGCAAGGGTTGGTGCCGCAGGAAGTGCTGTGTGACCAGGTGGCCGCGGTCAGCGTTGGGGTGGTGGACGGTGCGCCTAGACTCGACCTGTGCTATGCCGAGGATGCTCGTGCCGACGTAGACCTCAACGTGGTCGCCAATGCGGTCGGTGACTTTATTGAAGTGCAGGGGACGGCGGAGGGCTGTCCGTTTGATCGCGCTACCTTGGACCAGCTCTTGGATCTGGCTGTCAGTGGCATTGAGCAACTGATGGTTCTGCAGCGCGCAGCTCTGGGTGGCTGAATCTTGACCGCACAATGGAGCAAAACAGATTCACGCGTAAACAGAAATTGATCTTGGGTGTGATCGCCGTGGCCCTGGTGGGTGTGCTGGTTACACTGGGGAGGCTCGTCAGCCAGGATGTGCCTGCTTCCCCGCTCGCCACCGTGGTCGTGCCCCTCTCCCGGACTCCTGTTGCCGTCACGGCTCAGGCCAGTGCAACGTCTACCCCTGTCTCACCGGCTGTGGCTTCGCCCACTCCCACTCGCGCTGGCGTTGCGGCTGAGGTTC
>CBFDAD010000254.1:0-3323 GCA_965602705.1 uncultured bacterium | reverse complement strand
GTGGTGATGGCGACCACCAGCGGCACGGCCAGACCGAGCGCGTGCGGGCAAGCGATGACCAGCACGGTGACGACGCGCTTTAGGACTTGGACGTTGAAGCCGACGGCGATTACCCACCCGATGGCAGTCAGAGCGGCTACGGACAAGGCGATGTAAAACAGCCAGCCGGCGGCCCGGTCGGCGAGCAACTGGGTGGGAGATTTGGACTGTTGGGCTTGCTCCACGAGGCGCATGATGCCTGCCAGGGCAGTCTGATCGCCGGTGGCGGTGACGCGGACGCGCAGGCTGCCATCGCCATTGATGGCGCCGGCGATGACTTTGGCGCCGGGCTGCTTACTGATCGGGCGGGATTCGCCGCTGATCAGCGCCTCGTTGACCTTGGACTCGCCCTCAACCACTTCGCCATCGGCCGGTATACTTGCGCCCGGACGCACCAGCATGAGGTCCCCGGTGCGCAAAGCAGAAGTGGGCACGGTTTCCGTGCGGGCGTCGGGCAAGAGGCGCTCGGCGGTATCGGGCATTAGTTTGGCCAGTTCGTTCAGCGCGCCGGAGGCCTGACGCACCGAACGCATTTCCTGCCAGTGACCGAGGAGCATCACGTCAATCAGGGTGACCAGTTCCCAGAAGAACCCTTCCCCCAGCCTGGCAAGTTGCGCCAAAAGGCTGTAGCCAAAGGCAATGAAAATAGCCAGCGAGATGAGGGTCATCATGCCGGGCTTGCGACTGCGCATCTCGGGAACGGCCATTTTGAGAAAGGGTACGCCGCCGTAGCCGAAGATGACCAGCGAGACTAAGAAAGGAAGCCACGCGCTGCCGGGGAAGGCCGGCGCGCTGTAGCCCAACCAACGTTGAAGCGCGGGGCTGAAGATCAGCACCGGGATGCTGAGCGCCAGGCAGATCCAGAAGCGGGTGCGGAACATCTGCTCGTGTCCGGTGTGGTCGGTGTGATTTTTACCATGACCAGCATGGGCGTCGTGGCCGACAGTTTGCTCGGGCATGGCATGGGCAGCATGGCTTCCCGGAGCGCCGGCCGCGGGATGCTTGTGCTCATCCGGCATTGAATGACCCATGTGGGCATCGTGTTGATCTTTATGTTCGGTTTGAGATTGGTTCAGGAGTACCTCCGCTCAGTTCTTTTGTCGGTTTCACATTTTTCTCCCGCGAATCTGTGCATCTTTCTACACGAGTGTCTTGTGTTTTTCGGCCACCTCTGTAGCCAGACGATCCAGTGCTGTGAAATCGGCCTCCCTGGGATACCCCTTGCACATCACCGGTTCCAGCAGTTCCACTTTCAGGTTGGGGATCAGTCCGGCGATTTGCTCAACGGCTTTGCTGTTCCACCCGTACGAGCCGACGATCGAGGCAAAGCGCACTTTGGGGCGCAGGGCATTGGCCAGGTAAGCGGCATAGAACACCGCCGGGTGTGGGCCGACGTGGATCGTCGGTGTACCGATGACGATTGTCGCCGCGTCAACCAGAGCGATAGCCAGCTTGCCGATGTCGGTCACGGTCAGATCGAACTGATGCACGGTGACGCCCTTTTCTGTCAGCGCGGCCACCAGGTACTCGACCATCTTGGCCGTGCTGCCGTGGGTGGAGGCGTAAGGAATGACGGCCACGTTCTTGGGCGTCTCCGAGATCCAGTCACGGTAGGCATCGAGGATGAATGTCGGGCGGTCATAGGTCGGGCCGTGGCTGGGGGCGATGAGATCGACCTGGTAGCCCTCCAGCTTGTCCAGGTTGCGCTGGATGATCTTGCGAAAGGGCATCATGATCTCGGCATAGTAGCGCTTGGCGGCTTCGTAGACCCGCGCTTCGTCGGTCACGTATAGGTCACTGGTGGCCAGGTGCGAGCCGAAAAAGTCGCAGGTGAAGAGGATGCGCTCTTCGGCCAGGTAGGTGACCATCGTCTCCGGCCAGTGTACCCAAGGCGTGTGGATGAACGTGAGGGTTTTGTCGCCCAGGGAGAGCGTCTCCCCGTCCGCGACGGCTATGAACCGTTCCTCCGGGATGAGTAGGTGATCGATCAACATTTCTACGCCTTTGGGCGTGGCGATCACCCGGGCTTCGGGGTAGCGCTCCAGGACGAGCGGGATGGATCCTGAGTGGTCCTGTTCGGCGTGGTGGGCAATAACGTAATCAACCTGGGGCACGGTTTGAAGCTGGTAGAGCAGCGTGTCGGCCTTGGCCGGGTCGACGCTGTCCACGAGCACCGTCTTGTCACTGCCCCGGATCAGATACGCGTTGTAACTGGTGCCGTCAGGGAGCGGGATCAGCGCGTCGAACAGCCGTCTGTCCCAGTCCACGGCACCCATCCAGTAAACGTTCTCTCGGATTTTTCGTGCTTTCATTGAACATATCTCCTATACGATCGGTGAGGATAGCCTACATCGTCCATCCACTGATGGGCTTGCAACTTGACCTTTGCTTCACCAGGGCCAAGACCATAAACGTTCTCTCGTATGGCGTCAGTGTCATGGCCGAAAGATTTATTTCGTCCGGGTTTGCAGATTGACGGTTTACAGCTTGGCCAGTACTTGCGCTTTCTGCTGCTGGAATTCCTCTTCCGTCAATAGCCCCTGTTCCCGTAAATTGTCTAACTGCTCAATCGGCCCCGCGATATCTACCTCTGAGCGCTGCCCCAACCCAGCCTGACTGTGTCCCAGTTTCTCTTTTGCATTCAGCATAGCCGTCTTTAAGCGGACCGGCTGCCCTACGTAAGCGAACCGGTTGATCCCCAACTCGCTGGCGGTCAGAATTTCAAGGTCTCCATAATCCAACATCCGCCCCCCAAAGGATTGTTCCAGTTTGACATCATTGACCTTCTCCAAGGAGGAATCCGTCACCTCTTTGCTGAATACCCCGGAGATTTGGATCACCCGCCAGTCGGTGACGATGTATTGCCTGCTCGTCCAGATGATAACATTCCGCAGCAGGCCCAGTAAGGGCAGGATGAGCAAGAGGTAGGCCAGGGGAACCAGCGAGTGGGGCAGCCAGATGCGCCAGATGAGGGTAATCAGGATGACCATGCCCAAGGCCAGCACGCTTTTGGCCAGGATTTGACCGAGCAGGACCAGCCAATGTTGGCGGGTGACAAAGATAATGTGTTCATTTTCTCCCAGCAAGCTCTTTAGGTAATTATCTGCCATTTTGGTTTACCTCCCCAATCAAGTGTTTCGTGGTTTTTACCAACGCCATTCAAACCTCCGTCGCGTATTGCGAAGGGATCAACACGCTATAGGGACCAATGGACAACATAGTCTCTAAAGTCCATTGGACGCCGCCTCATTCGCCGTCTTGGTCATTTTTGAGCCAACCTTTCT
>CBFDAD010000253.1:0-3323 GCA_965602705.1 uncultured bacterium | reverse complement strand
GCGACGAGGTTTATTATAACGTAGGGCTGCGCTATCGTGGCGAGAGTTCGCGCAGGACCATACCCAGACCATATCGTGTCGATTTCCCTTCGACCCATTTATTCCAGGGCGTCGAACGCTTGAATCTGGTCAGCGATCACATCTCGCGTGAGGCGCTGACCTATGATCTCTTTCGCCGGGCCGGTATGGTCGCCTCGGACGCAGAGTTTGTCGATCTGCACATCAACGCTGACCCTGGGACGCTTTACTTGAGCGTTGAGCAGGTAGACCAAGCCTTTTTGTCGGCTCATTTTTCTGGCGACGACGTGGGAAATCTCTACCGCGCCGAGGACGGCGGCGACCTGTCCTATCGTGGCTCTAATCCGGACGACAACCGGCCCTATTATCTGAAAAAGAGTAACGAGAGCGACGATGACTATTCTGACGTCATCGCGCTGACCGATGCCCTGGACAACAGCCCGGAAGAGAGTTTCAAGGTGGCTGCTGAGACGGTAGCCGACATGGACCAATGGCTGCGTTGGTTTGCTCTTAATGCACTGGTTTTCAATCAGGAAGGGGCCTTGTTCATGGGCCAGGGCGATGATTACTTTCTCTATCATCGTCCCCAGGACGACCGCTTTATTCTACTTCCCTGGGATCACGACGCGACCTTTTACTATGCCCAGGGTGACATCTGGGCGCCCAACCTGCGCATCGTCAAGCGTATTTTGCGCCATCCTCCCTTTACGCGTCTGTACTATCAGAACATCGTCGAGCTCATGGCCGACGAATTCTCGGTGGCGACGATGCACCCGCTGATTGACGCACTACCGTCCGAATTGGAGGGGGACAAGGGCCAGTTGAAGCAGTTTGTGACACAGCGGATGGACCATCTCACCCATTACTTTAACGACAATCTCCCTGACCGCCCGCTGTCAATCACGACTAACGCGGGTCAAAGCTTTACCACCACTCAGCGCACCGTAACCCTGGAAGGTGAATGTTCGCCGTGGCGAGATGTCTACGTCAACGGGGGGACTGAGGGGATCACTTATCCGTCTATCTACGATTGGCGCTACACCAGTCCACCCCTGCGTCCGCGGGCGAACCGCTTCGTCGTCACCGATAGGGACACGGAGGGGCGCGTGGTCACCACGCACACCATCACGGTAAGCTGGGACACGTTCGATGGTGGGTTGCTGACTGAAAACCTGACGCTGACCTTGGATGCCAGCCCTCACATCATCCTTGAAGATATCATCGTGCCTCCCAGCCGCACACTAAGCATAGAACCGGGGGTGACGGTCGCCCTGGCTGAAGGGACCTCTGTGTTTGTCGAGGGGCAGCTTGTGGCCGAGGGAACTGGCGACCAGCCCATCACCTTCACGCGTGATCAGGGGGGGGATTATTGGGGCGCGATTGGCCTGTGTGGCTCGCAAGAAGGCGGCCCCGACGAGGGGGACGCCAGCGGCCGGCTGGCCCACACCTTGGTCGCATACGCCGGACAGGACAGCTACGAGGGCCACGTTTTTTACGGCGTGAGCGCCTATCAGGGCCAGTTGATTTTGGAGGACAGCGAGATACGCGACGCCAGTCACGCGGCTCTGGACCTGGTCGATGCTACCAGCTACTTGCGTCGCAACTGGGTGCACGATGTCCCTGGTGGCGCTGGCTTGCGCGTCCAGGGCGGCTTTGTCGAGGTCGAGGATAACTTGTTTCACGATCTGTACGGGGACGTAGCGGGTATCTACCTGAGCGAGGACGACGGCAGTTTGGGTGGGGCTATCCGTGGTAACCGCGTTTACGGTGTCCAGGGCGACTGCATAAACCTCGACGGCCGCATTTTATCCATTGAGGCCAACGAGATCCATCATTGTACCGGCGCCGGCATCTCTCTGTACGACACGGCTGACGTGACGGATACCATCCTGCTCTATCCTACCACCGTCAACAACCTGATTCATCACAGCGCGGTTGGGGTGGCCCTCAAAGGTGGAGCGGGGCTTCGACTCGCTCATAATACGTTGGTCTCCAACACCGTCGGCGTGGCTCTTTATCATGCGGTGAGCCAGGTCGAGATGATCAATAGCATTGTTTGGGGTAACGGCACCGCTATTTCGGTTACCACTGGCGCGTCTGTTACCGTCTCCTACTCGGACGTGCAAGGTGGTTGGTCCGGTCCCGGTGAGGGAAACATGGACGCTGATCCACAGTTCCGCCGTCCTGATTTGGCTGTCTTTCGTTTATTGGAGCCCTCCCCGTGCATTGATCGTGCCACTCCTGACGGTGCGTCAGCGATTGACATAATGGGCATTTCGCGGCCCAAAGGCGCGGGATATGATATGGGTGCCTACGAGTTCTTTGAATATCACTCGGTTTATCTACCCCTCGTAGTGGATGAACCCTGAGTTGCTTAGAAGGAGGAATGACATTGACTGCATCTGATCCACCTGCGGTTGCGTACGACGTACAGGCCGTGCGCGCCGACTTTCCAGTGCTTGAGCGTCAGATTAATGGCAAGCAACTGGTCTTTCTAGATAGCGCCGCCAGTAGCCAGAAGCCGCTCCCGGTCATCGAGGCAATCAGCGACTATTATCGTAACTATCACGCCAACGTTCACCGGGGCATTTACCGGCTCAGTGAGGAAGCGACCGATGCGTTTGAAAACGCCCGGGACCTGGTCGCCCGCTTTATCAACGTCGAGAGCAGAGAGGTGATCTTCACGCGCAACGCCACCGAGTCCATCAACCTGGTGGCCCAAAGCTGGGGGCGAGCCAACCTGCGTCCTGGTGACGAGATTCTGCTGACGGTGATGGAGCATCACGCGAACCTGGTCCCATGGCAGTTGATCGCGGGGGAAAAAGAGGCCAGGCTGCGTTTCATCCCCCTGACCGAGGACGGTCAGCTCGATTTGAGCACGCTCGATGATCTATTGACCGAACGGACCAGGCTGGTGGCCTTTACCCAGGCCTCCAACGTGTTGGGTACACTCACGCCGGTGCGCCGGGTTGCCGACGCGGCGCACGCGGCCGGCGCGCTTGTCCTGGTAGATGGAGCCCAGGGTGCGCCTCACCTGCCGACAGACGTGCAGGCCATGGGGTGCGACTTTTACGCCTTTTCCAGCCACAAGATGTGCGGGCCGACGGGCATTGGCGTGCTGTGGGGGCGTCGCGAGCTTTTGGAGAGCATGCCCCCCTTTATGGGCGGCGGCGAAATGATCTGCCGCGTAGAGTTGGAGCGTTCCGACTGGGCTACACTGCCGAACAAGTTTGAGGCGGGCACGCCGGCCATTGCTGCAGCGATTGGGCTGGGCGCTGCGGTAGAGTATCTGAGTGCCCTTGGCA
>CBFDAD010000252.1:0-3323 GCA_965602705.1 uncultured bacterium | reverse complement strand
TTGATCGCATCCCCATGTTGCCAAAAAGAGCGTTGAAAAAGTCAGAGAAGCCGCCAGTGCCCCCGCCAAACAAATCACCCAAGTCACCGCCGAATTCGACACGCGCACCACCGGGCGCGCCAAAGCCTCCCCACCGGCTCCAGTCAAACCCACTGGGATCATCCCCCCTGCGCTGGTACTGCTGCCAACTGGCACCGAACTGATTGTACTTGGCCCGCTTTTCGGGATCACTTAAAACCTCGTGGGCTTCGTTGATCTCTTTAAAGCGCTCTTCGGCATCGGGATTGCCAGGGTTCACGTCCGGATGAAACTCACGGGCCAACTTTCTGTAGGCCCGCTTGATCTCTTTCTCATTCGCGTTTTTGCTGACGCCAAGAGTTTTATAATAGTCCTTATAGTCCATTTGGGTTCTTCTCTAACCTGACTGTTTCAACCTTTTTTCATTGTAAACCTTTAGTCTGTCTCTGTCAAGGTTTTAGGGTTGCTTCTAATTAAACTCTAATATCCAATCTCCAATCTCCAGTATCTAATATCCAATCCCCATCACCTCCTAGCGTGACACGATCGGTCCAATCACCACGAAATCGGCGATTGGGTTGCCGGCAGCGTCCAGCACTGGGGCGTTGGTGATGTCGGGATAGCTGTACATTCCTGAATGCACCCAGTACTCGCCCGCCAGCGTGTCGGCGCGCGTCTCAATTTGGAACCGGGTCACAACCAGGTCGCCGGCCCGCCAGGAGGCAGTGGGAAAACTGGACAAGTCGTGTTGGCCCCAACGTTGCCCTTGGGCGTCCACCAGATGGGCAAAGGCGTGATAGTCGGCATCGGTGGGGGGGGAACCGTCGAGCCACCAGGCCAGAGAAAAATGCAGCGTGTCACCAGGCTGCAGTTCGCTATCCCATTGGTAAGCGAGCAATTCGACGCCGTTGGCCAGCCGGCGCGGTGCGGGTAATGGCGTCATCCCGTCCAGTACGTCGTCACGGCTCTCGTTGTTGCGCCGGAACACCTCGAAGCGCTTTTCCCCCGGTGCGTCTATCTGCTTCACCAGCACAGCGTCTGTCTGTCTCTGCAAAGACGCCGCTGCCTCTGTCACGTCGGGAGCCGTGACGTAAATCGTGGGGCCCATGGGAAACACCAACGCCTGCTGACCGTTCACAAAGCGGCGGGGTAGCTGGTGGGGCAGCAGCACGTCAAAGGCGGACGGCAAGTTATCCCAGATGGGATTGTCGCCCTGGGCCACGATCAGGATTTCAGCGCCGTCCGTGGCGGCAGCTTCCCCGGCCAACGCGGCGGTGTCCCAGAGCGGTTGCACAATTGGACCGTAACCGCCTGCTGTGTCATAGCGCGCTACGAAACGGGAAAAGGTCTGCTCCAGGTAGACTTGCCAGCTGCCAATCACGACGACTAGCGCCACCAGGCCGGCCATACACCATCGGCCCAGACGTTCGTCAAGCCGATTGCGTAACCAGTTCAAGCCGTCGCTCAGCAGGGATGCGATGATCAGGTGCTGGACCGGGTACAGCAGGATGAAATAGTGCGGGTAGACCGGTTGGGTATGACGGGTCTGTAGCGCCACCGGGACCAACAGCCAGAGCAAGAGAATCGCATCGCGTCCGGCCGACTGCCGCCAACGTTCTCGCCCGCCTCGGGCGTGGTGAGCCAGGCGGGCGATCAAGGTGATCAGACCAGCGCCCAGCAGGGCCATCTCTACGACGTCGAGCCAGCGCAGGTTGGGTAGGTTTTGAAGAAACTGTTCGTGCCGGGCAGCGGTCAAGTCTTGGTAATGATAACCGCTGGACAGCCAGGCAGCAAAGCGTGCCGCCTGCAGATCAACGTGAACCTGCCCGCCCCCGAGATCGAGGAACCCTCGCAGGTTGGACCATCCGTGGGTCGCGTCGTGATAAAGGTAGGGCAGAGCGAACAGCAACAAGACAAGCGCGCCAATCAGGAGCGGCCGGCGCTGCACCCGTGAGGGAAACAAGAGCAACACGAAGACCAGGACGACGAGGAAAGCCAGACCGCCCAGGTGTGTGCCGACGAGGGCGACCAGGGCCAGGCCGGCGCCCGCCAGTGCCCAGGGGCGCTTTTCCACGACCAGCGACAGCAAACAAAAGAAAAAAAGTGTCGTGGCCAGCGGCCAATTCTGAGTCCAAATCTTGCGGGCATAGTAAATCGCCCACGGGTTGACGGCAAAAAGAAAGGCGGCGATCAAGCCCACGCGGCGATGGAAAAAGCGCGCGCCCAGCACGTAGGTCATCCCTACCGCTGCGCAGTGGATCAAGGCCACGACGCCCACGGCCAGCCGGGGGTCCTGGGTGACGGCAAAAGGCAGCGCCAAAAGGTAAATCTGCAGCGGCGGGTGCGCCGGTCCCTGAGAGGAGCTGGGGCCGACAACCGGGAACTGGCCCTCGCGCACCAGGGCCAAGGCCTCACGTGCGATGCCGGCCTCGTCCGACTTGAATTCGGCCAGGCCGAGACGGGTCATGCGTAGGGCGGCGGCCAGCAGCAAGATGGCCAACAGCATCCAGGTTGATCGCGAGTTTAGTGACAGGCGCGATTTTGTCATTCTACTGTGACCTCAATGGGTAACACTATCTGACGGTTAGGCAGTTCGGCGCCCGCGACGTCGTAGACGGGCAGGCGATCAGCGTTGACCGGGTCGTAGAGACCCACGGCGACGTGGTAAACGCCGGGAGGCGCGCTGGCCAGGACCGGCAGGGCGATTTCATCGATCACGACCTGCCCGCGCGCCCAGCTATGAGTCGGCGCGGCGCCGCCAGCGGGTGGGCGATCTACTTGGCCATAAAGCATCCCATCCGGGCCGACCAGATGGACAAAGACAGCATAGTCTACGTCCGTAGGGCCGTCGGCCTGCCAGTAGAGCGTCAGGGGAATTTGGCCGCCAGGCTGCGCCGAAAGGGCGGCTACGTCGCCCCCCTCGCGTTGAGGGAGGTCAAAACCGCGCAGACGGGCCAGCGTGCCCAGTCTCAAATCGAGCCGGTAATCGATCTGTTGGGGCAGGCTGAACAGCCGCTCGCGAGCCAGGGTATAGTCGCTGGCCCACAGGGGAGCGCCATCGGCACTGAGGACGTTGATGATCAGGGCATAGTCGCCCGCCGGCAAATCGGGCGGCACAGATAGGTCATGGCGTACCTGTTCCAGCTCCCCCTCACGCCAGCGCGCAGTGGGGTATGGGCTTAACGGCACTGCTTCTACGCGGGCGATGTTCCCGTCGGGTGACAGCAGTCGCCAGCGTAAGGTATAGTCATCACCAGGAGCGGTGCTGGCCTGCCAGAAGAGGTCAAAGCTCACCCGATCGCCCG
>CBFDAD010000251.1:0-3323 GCA_965602705.1 uncultured bacterium | reverse complement strand
GGTCAACCACGGCGATGGCCATTACAATCGGGGTGTCGGCCGGTGTGCGCGCCACGCGGGATTCCCCCCACGCACGCCCCGGCACGTCCAGGGGCACACAGACCGCGGATACGGAATCAAAGTGGGGCGCAGCCTGGCGCAAGACGTCAGCCAACAACTTCCCTTCCCCAGCCATAGGGGCGCGGGCAGACTCGCCGACCAGGACCTCCGCCCCCAGCGCCAACAGCGCCGCCACAAACTGCGGCGCCAGGCGCGGCGACCGCACGGCCTGGATGACCGTGTTTTCATTGCGCAACTGCCAGCTCAAAGCGCCGCTGAGCGTGCGACGGATGAACTCTGGGCTATCAGGGGCCTCATAAACCGCTTGTAGCGAGGCGTGAGCGCCCAGACTCAGATATGCCGGCGCGCCCTTTTCAGGCGCTAGGACGAGAACCGCGTCTTTGCTTACGCTAGTCGTCATAAAGCTCCTCCTTGAACTAAGTTTGCTACACGAAAGAAGTTTCGTTCCACACCAGGACGACTGCCACTGCTCATCCTGGCAAATTTTCGCTTAAGCAGATTCCTCTGTCATCACAAGCGACACCGGCACGCGCACCGACTCGCCATTTTCGTCCACGTGCACCCGGTACAGGTCCTCTACGTTTTCAACGCGATCGATAAAGAGCACGCCGTCCAGGTGATCGATCTCATGGTGAACCACCACTGCGTCAAATCCCTCTAAAATGCGATCAAAGGGTTTTCCCTTTTCGTCCAAGCCGGTTACCCTCAAAAAGTGCGGGCGTACGGTCTCGGCATACAGACCAGGGAGGCTGAGACAACCATCGAAATCTCTCCTCTCATCCCCGGCCTGGACGACCTCGGGGTTGATCAAGGCGATGGGTGGGCCAGGCTCGTCCCCGTTCTCCCCACCACCTCCCAATCGCACCACAACGACCCTGCTGTGAGCGTTAATCTGAGGAGCGGCCAGACCTATCCCCTCAGGGCGGTCGTTCAGGGTGTCTTTCAAGTCTTGAACCAGCTCCTTCACCCTTTTATTCACGGCTCTGACGGGCTTGCTTTTCTCACGCAGAGCTTGCTTTTGCTCAGGATATACCAGAATCTCCTTAACAGCCATCATCTAACCTCTCTTTACCTGCTCGATGCTGTTCCACATTATACCAATAGGTAACATACACTGCCAATGCCCCTGTAAGCCCGGCTTAAAGTCAGGCGCACGCCAACGTCAGGGCAAGCGCATCACGCAGGTTTGACATCCAGCACTGGCGTGCCGTTGAGCGCGTCCAGGCCCCGCACGCGCAGCACGTTGTCCTGTATCGCGATCAGGTCCACCACGGTGACGCCGATGGGATTGGGGCGGCGCGGGCTGCACAGCGCAAACACGCCGCGCCTGGGACGGCTCTTGTCACCCCGTGGATGCTGCAACAGCTCGAAACCCTGGGAGCGGTCAAAATAAAAGACGACCATGATCTGGCGCGGCACTTTGAGCCCCGTCAGCCCTTCTACCAGAGCAGGGTCGAGGACGACCCGCGATTCAACAGCCCGGATCTCCTCCGGCGCCGCCGGTGCATCAAAAACGTTCTCGACGTGGCCGATGGCCCTATAGACGATGTGATCGTGCATGCCTTTTCACCCCCAACCTACTGCTCAGTAGCGATGACTCGCCCTACCCCGGCCTGCACGAAACCGTCGCCATACTCGGCTGCGAACCGCGCGATCGGCCGCTCGCCCGTGCAGTGGCACGGCGCAACTTTCGAGCTACCCGTTTCCATAACCCCGCCATTTCACCCCTCTGCGCCGACAACGGCGCGCTGTTGCGCTGCGGCGATGGCCTGGCGCAACCGCTGCCAATCTTCCGGTGTGCGGCTGACGCGTATGGCCTCGTCCACCTGCGCCAGCGCCTGCTCGTAACGTCCCAGGCGTGCATAGGCCTGCGCGGTTGCTGCGAAATAGGTATCGCCCTGCGGTTTCATCGCCGCCGCCCGCCGCCAATGCAGCAAGGCCTTGGCCCACATCCCTCGCCGCGCATAGACACGCCCGCGCCTGTAATAGTCCAGGTCATTGAGCAGGTGACGGTCCGGCTCTAGCCGCTCCCAGTATAGTTCCTTGCTAAAGTCTTCTATCGTCTGGAACATAGACATGGTCAAAAAGACCGTCAAGATCCCTTGAATCGCCGCAAGAACGAGACCCGAGAACCTCAGGGCAAACAGCGTGACGTAGGCCACGAGATGCAGCGCAATCAGGCCCAGGCCCAGCATGTGCGCCACGGGCCGGCGCAAAAACAACCCCAGCGCGATCAGCGCCCCAAAAACCGCCAGCCCCAAGAGGCCAAACCGAATCACAGATATCTCTGTGCTGGTGGCGTCAGCCAACGCCGGGCCCAGGGCATAAGAAACGATGTCGGATAACATACTTTCCACGTAGGGGCCGAGGGCGGATGGAACGCGGCCGCCGACGTTATCGATAAAAACCTCCCAGTCAAAACCGATCAACACAAATCCGGAAAAGTTTATCACCGCGATTATGAGCCAATACACCGGCAAAAGCTGCCCGGTCAGCGAGCGCTCCTCTTGCTTGAAACGCCTGGCTGTCAACTGGCCGCCACAGTGTGGGCAGCGGGGCACTTTGTCGCCGACGACGAGTCCGCAGTAGACACAGCCGTCGGAGGTTATGAACAACTCCTGCTCCCGACTCATCGAGGCTTGAGGGCCAAACGAGCCAGCGTATTGCAGTGCATCGACGTCGTTCACCAACTCTTGGGCACGGCCGTCTGGCTGCTCCTCCCCGACCTGATACCCCTGGCGAATCGGCTCTGCTTCCGCGGCCTCTTCCTCCGGCGGCTCAGCAACCACCCCTCGCTTTTGCAGCCATTTCATTCCAGCCCGCGCCCGCACGTTGTCGGGATTCAACGTCAGCACGTTCTCCAGACAAATCAACCGCTCCTCATCCGTGTCCACCACGCCACTGAGCCACAACCAGGCTTGCTCGCTGCGCTCGTTGGCCTCGATGACCCGCATGAGCAACGCGCGCGCCTCCGCACGTCGCCCGGCTTGGGCGGCGGCCACTCCCTCCCGCAACCACTCTGAGACTTGGATTTCGTCGTATTGGCTCATAGGAATGCGCTTTGTCAGTTCGTCGTGGGGTCAATCAGCTAATTCTCGGTAGTGCTTGCAAGCCTGACCCGCGCCAGCGCCCGCGGTAAGCGCGGTAACAGATCGCTGGCGACAGCCCCCGCCAGACCAATCTCCTCACCGGCCCAGATCCCGGCCAAACCATGGAGATAGGCACCGGCCAGGGCAGCCTCAAACGGCGCCAGGTCCTGAGCC
>CBFDAD010000250.1:0-3330 GCA_965602705.1 uncultured bacterium | reverse complement strand
CTTTTTCGTCAAAGGCGTTCGGATGGTCACTCTGAACATCCAGTACACCGATGACGGTGTCCTTGGTCTTGAGGGGCACGGCCAGTTCCGAACGGGTTTCGCTAACTTGCGGCAAGGGGAGATAGTGGGTGTCGCGAGTCGTGTCGGGCACGAGTAGCGGTTCACCACTCCGGGCTACCCAGCTCATAATTCCCTTTTCTCCCAGGTCAAGGCACACCGGCTGGAAATTTTCAAGCTCCCAGAAGCGCCCAGCGCCAGCCTTGATGACGACCTCGCCCTCTTCAATTAGCCCAATGCCGACCAAATAATACCCCAGGGTCTCTTTGACCAGCCGGACAATCTCTTCCAGCAGCTCGTCCACGGCCAGGATGGAAGTGATGCGCTGTCCCACCTGGCTAATGACTTGGAATTGCTCGGCTCGCCGCTGCTCGATTTGAAATAGACGGGCGTTCTCGATGGCCACGCCCACCTGGTCGCTCACAGCGTGTAGTAAATCTTGTTCGTTTTGACTAAAGGGCCTTGGCCCCTGCCGGGTGGCCAGGCTCAGCGTGCCGAGTCGTTTTTCCTTGGCCTTGAGAGGGCAGATGGCGATGGCCCGCACGCCTGCCTGCCGCGCCCAGGTGTATTCGGGATCATCAAGCACATCCTCCTGGATGACGGGTTGGCCTGACAAGAGAACGCGTCCTGGCAGTGTCTCGGCTACCCTGCGCCGGTCGGTCGAACGGATGAACTCGGGCGACAGCCCGCGTTGGGTGCGGATGACTAGTTCGTCCCTCTCTGGGTCCAGTAGGCGAATCTCGCCAACCTCCAGGTCAAGCAAATGTAGCATTTCGTCTAGCGCCCGATTCAGCGTCTGGTCCAGGTCCAACGACTCGTTGGTGCTGGTTGCGATAGCGTTGAGAGCTGCCAGCTCTTGGGTGCGGTCGGCCACTTTGCGCTCCAGGTCCCGGTACGATTCCTGGAGTTGGGCCGCCATGCGATTAAACTGTTCTGCTAACTCCTCCAGTTCATCCCCAGTACAGGCATTGATGGTTTGGTCGAAATTGCCCCCAGCGACCTTTTGAGCAGCGCTGGTGAGTTCTGTGATGGGGCGTGTGATCCGCCGGACCCCGACCGTGATGGTGAGCGCAGGCACTACTACGCCTAGCACCAGTAGCAGGAGCAAAGATTGCCGATAGCCCTGGCTGGAACGGATCAACACTTGCCAGTTTTCTTCGGTGACGAGACCCCAGTTGGTGCCTGGCACCGGGGCAAAGCTGGCCAAAATCTCATGGCCCTGCAAGTCGCGGGTGCGCAGCGCGCCTACCTGTTCATCTAATACTAACTGCACAACGGTCTGCTCAGAGAGGTCGTCACCGACGTCGCCGGCGTCAGAATGGTAGATGACCCGGCCATTGGCATCCACCAGATAGGCACAGCCACCCTCTCCGATACGTGGCTGAACGATACTGTTGGTCTTTTCGAGCACGAGTCTTTGGGTAATCGCGCCTCTTTCGTAAATTCCCTGTTTGCGCGCCAGGATGCTCAAGGTCTCAGCGTATTCGTCCATTTCCCGGGCCAATTCGCCCGCGATGAGACGCGTCAGTTCGCGGTCCCGTTCGATGACCAAATCCTCGGTCAACCGTTGGGAGGCACGAAAAGTTGCCCAGGCCACGATGATCAGGATAATCGCGGTGGGTACAAAGAACCAGGCGATGATTTTAGTTCTGAGGCTCCGCCGGCGTACCGGGCGGCGCTCGAGCAGGGTTCCTAATGGCACAATTACTCCTTACTTCTTTTTTCCCACCAGATATACACGCGCCTGAGGGATATGGTTCAGTATTGAGAGGCCGACCGGATATTGATCTGCCACCCGGCTTTCCAGAAAAGTACGCATCGGCATTGGTGCGGTCGGCAGAGCAATGTGCGGTGAAAAAGCACCTGGAGAAACCACCCGAGATTAACGTGCAGGCTCTCGTCAATTAGAGGCGCTTTAGAGAGCACTTTTGCGACACAACGGGCTCCCGCGCCCGCGAATAAAACAAGAGCTCTGGCTTCTGATCAGGGCTCTTGTTCAAAGAAGGTCACGACATCATCAAACCGCGTCGTCCGCCGCGCCGGGGGCAAGCTGGCGATTATTTGCGGTCCGTAGCGGGCCGTGTTGATGCGCGAGTCCAATACCGCCATCACGCCCCGGTCGGTCTCGGCGCGGATCAGACGGCCTACCCCCTGTTTGAGCGTCAGTGTCGCTGCAGGGAGTGAGACTTGCATAAACGGATTGCCGCCAGCCTCGCGCACCCGTTGCTCCCGCTGCTGATAGACCGGGTCGCGGTAGGGGACGAAGGGCAGCTTGTCGATGATGACCAGCGATAGCGCCTCGCCGGGGATGTCCACACCTTCCCAGAAGCTGCGGGTGGCGAATAGCACTGCCCCGTCGGGTTCGTTTCTGAAGGTCTCCAAAAGCTCGGCCCGCGAAGCCATTCCTTGCCGCAAACAGTTGTAGGGCAGCCGGGACCACAGCGCGTCGTATAATTGGCGCATGCGTCGCGTGCTGGTGCATAGTACGAAGGCACGCCCCCGGCTGGCCCGCACCAATCGCTCTACCTCGTAGACCAATTGATCTACATAGTCGCTCTCGCCGTCACCGTAATTGGGCTTTAGCCCGTTTGGGGTGTAGAGCAGCGCCTGGTTGGGAAAGTCAAAGGGACTCTCAATGAGCCGCTCGATCACGCCGTCTGAAGGGGGAGGGGCGCCAATCTGCAAACGGAAAAAGTCAAAGCGCCGGTTGACCGTGAGCGTGGCGCTGGTGCAGATCACTGTCGCGGTGGCGTCAAACAGTTTTTCTCGGAGAAAGTCGGCCACGTCCAGGGGCTCGCGTTGTAGCGTCAGATCGTCGGGGCGCGTATCGCCGGTCCAACTTTCGCAGTAGCGCACGTGGTCATCCGGCGTGACCTGGGCCAGCATGGTGACCTCGCCGACCAACTGCGCTGTCCATTCGAGTGTTGTCTGGTGGCGGGCGTTTTCTTCGTCTCCCTCATCGCCCTTGACCGGTGGAAAAGTCTTTTGCAGTTGCCGATGAATTTTTTGCAGGTGTCCCACTAACGCCATGGCTGGCTGTATCTCACCCTCCATAGTCCAGCGCCGGTCTCCCACCTTGTGGGACTTGGCCGACCCTGCACTCTCGGACATCTGACCCAACTCCTGAAATAGTTGGTGGTTGGATTGCACGGCCTGGCCACGCAGGCGATCGTTCGTGTTGCGCAGCACCACCGGATCGTTGATTAGGCCGGGGACGGTGGTATATTCCAGACTGAGGCGCAACGCGTTAATGACGTAACGTTCCAGTTCGTG
>CBFDAD010000249.1:0-3335 GCA_965602705.1 uncultured bacterium | reverse complement strand
GTCTACAGCACCGCCGGGTGGCGTACGATCGGCAAGCCGTGATTGAGGCGGTGCAACGTTCTCGCCATCCGGGCGCAGAGTTTCTCGTGCAGCATATGCTGGGCCAGTTTCAACCTTGGTGGGGGTAGACTGAACGGCACATCTCAGGGCTCCAGCAGTCGCTGTTCGTAAATGCGGCGGATGGTGGCTTCGATGTCCGGTTCGCGTACGGACAGGTCTCGAATGCGATAGCGCGCCGACAGACGCCCGATGAGTTCCGAGGCGGTGACGCTCCCCCGCTCAAATTGATAGACGACACGCAGGCTTTCCCGCTCCGCAACCTGAGCGCCCTCGACCGCTGTATCTTCGTACGCTTGGGCGAAATCTACCACCAATTCACGCTTGCCCCCAAAACGGTCACGCAGTGTCCCCAGCTCGCCGTTGAAAAGCAATCGACCGTGGTCGATGATCATCACCCGCTTGCACAGCTTCTCGACGTCTGAAAGGTCGTGCGTGGTTAGGATGATGGTCGTGCCATACTGGTCGTTGACGTGCTGAATGAATTGGCGTATGCGCTCTTTGGCGACGACGTCCAGGCCGATGGTGGGCTCGTCCAAAAAGAGCAAGGTCGGGTCGTGGAGTAGCGCGGCGCACAGGTCAGCCCGCATACGTTGGCCCAGGGAGAGGGAGCGCACCGGCGTGTTCAGAAAAGGGTCCAAATCCAACATTTCGCGGAACTTGGACAGGTTGTGGCGAAAACGCTCGCGCGGAATTTTGTAGATGTGCTCAAGCAGGTCGAGGGACTCGATGACCGGCAAATCCCACCATAGCGTCGTGCGCTGGCCAAACACCGCGCCGATGGAGGCGACGTAGGTCTCGCGTTCCCGCCAGGGCACGCAGCCGTTGACCCATAACTCACCGCCTGAGGGTACCAGCAATCCGGCTAGCATCTTGATGGTCGTCGATTTGCCCGCGCCGTTGGGACCCAGGTAGCCCACCAGTTCGCCGGGTCTAATCTGAAAGCTCACACCGTCGACCGCCCGCACCAACTCATAATCGCGCGAGAAGAGATTGCGCAGCGCCCCTGTCAGCCCGCGGTGGTGCCGAGAGACCTTGAAATGCTTTTGTAGGTTGGACACGGTGATGATGAATGACATATCCATATATTTTAGGAACCGGTGCTCGCGTAATGACGAATCCCAAAACGCCAGAAGGCCAGCGCCGCCACCAGGACACCCAGGCCCGCCACCGGCGCGAGAAAGGAGGCAAAGGGCGGCATGTTGAATGGGTCGGGCTTGTCCAAAAAGTACAGAGCCGGGTAGTAATTGAGAAAGATAGCCGGGATGACAAAGGTAAAGAAACGGCGCATCCAATCCTGGTAAATGTGCATCGGATAACACAGCATCTCGTTGCCGCCATAGGTAAAGATGTTGATGACTTCGATAGATTCTACCGTCCAAAACGTGATGGTGGCGCCGACGATGAACAAGCCGCCGAAAAAACTCACCTGGCTGACGAAAACCACCGGTAAATAGATCACCTTAGCCAGGGTCCAGTGCACTTTTGTTAACGTCAGTGCCGCGCCAAAGATGAGCCCGCCCTGGGCGATGCGCCCCAGGCGTCGAATCTCAAACCTGGATCCCAGGACCTGCAAGGTGATATTGACCGGGCGCAGCAGCAATTGGTCGAACCGACCCTGGCGCACCTGCTGCCCGAAAAAGGGCGGGTCAAAGCCGCTGAAGAGCATGTCCATCGCGCCGAAAGCCATCTCGATCAACCCGTACAGAAACGCTACCTCGCCCAACTTCCAGCCGCCGACGTTCTCGAAGCGCTGCAAGATTAACGCCAGGGTACCGAACTCCAAGGTAGTGACGCCCGCCGTCCCTAACAGATCGAACCAAAAGGCGATGCGGTATTGGAGCTGCGCCCGAATCTGCACGGCAAGCAGGCGGCGGTAGAGGTCCAGCACACGCCACATTTCAGCCCCCCTGAATCACCAGGCGACGCACGCCTGCCCGCAGCACAAGTTGGCCTGCCCCTATCAAGATGAGGATCCATAGCAACTGGCCCAAAAGCGCTCCAATCAGCGCCGGCCCTGTCACCAGACCCAAATATATCTCCGTGATCGTGTTTACCGTGTGTGGAAAAGGGGTGAGGTAGGCGAACTGCACTGCCCATTTGGGGAAAAACCGCAACGGCATCAAAAAACCCGTCAGGAACCAGGACAGGATAAAAGCCAGGCGGATGATACCATACGCGTTTGGGGTCCAAAAGGCCGTCAGGTTGACCAAAAAACGCCAGGAAAAGCTGAGTAGCCAACTCAACACTATGGCCAGGCCCAGGGCCAGCCATTGCATGGCCGTGGATGGCCACGTGACGTCAAACATGAGCGCATAAGCCAGCATGATCGTGAGCCCACGTGTGAAAAAGTTGGCGACGGCCCGACCCAAGTCTTTTGCCAGCCAAAAGGTAAAAAAGTTCATCGGCTTTAACAAGTCAGAGCCGATTGCGCCGCTGTAGACCGAGTTCATGACTTCATACCAACCGAAAAAACTCAGGAAGGCGATCACCGCTTGCGTCAGGCCGGTGTAGGTGACGGCCCCAGCCAACGAAATCCCGGCTACCTCGCGGCGCGCACCGTACAGGCCCATCAGCACCGAGGCGCGCAGTATGCCGAAGAAAAAGTTGGTCGCGAGCCCGGCCAGCGTGGCAGCGCGATAGGTGAGTTGGCGTTGAAAGGAGAGCTTGGCGAGTTCCCAGAATAAGCGCATGGCAAATCAAGAATACGAGGCGTGTTGCATCACGCGCTGTGCACGTTTGGGCGTCGCGTTTCGCTTTGCAACACGTACAATAGCGCGGTCGCCCACGTCTCACTGGCGCCAAAAGATTCAAAGGAGAGCATAGGTTATATCCCTGCCTACAGCCGCCAGGTCCAGGATGCACTGGCATACTTTTCGACGCGCAGCTCGGCGCCCCAGTCCTGTTCCTCAGATGTCAACTCCCCGGGCGCTAGCCTCAGATTGAGCGCCGTTTCAAACCCCGCCACCATCGCTTCGGCGGCCTCTTCCCAGGCGACCGGCCGGCCCAACGCGCTCTCCAGCGTGGCGGCGCGAGCGCGCACGCGCGCCGGGGCGGGTGCGTCCACCAGGTAGCGGCAGATGCGGGCGATGTCGCCCACCAATGGGAGGGTGCCGTGCTGCAAGACGACGTCGCTCGTGCGCATCTGGGCGCTGCCGACCAGCTTGCGACCGTCGGCGGTGGTGAGTTCATAGTTGGAGGGTACTTGAAAACAGACGGGGTTTGTGTCCCGCGTCCCGTGTCCCGTGTCCCTGTCTCTTTGACCGCTACCATCTCCG
>CBFDAD010000248.1:0-3347 GCA_965602705.1 uncultured bacterium | reverse complement strand
AAGCTGATGATGTACTGGGCGTAATCGGGCAGGGCTTCTTCCCAGTCGTACAATTGCCATTGTGGCCGTGTGCCCGGACCTAGCGTAAAAGGGCAGCAGCTCAGCACGTAATCGTCCTCGCGCATGCGGTCATCGTACCACGCCATCTGCGCGACCCATTCCGCTGGTTGGAAGCCGGTACTGGTATAAGGTCCCATACCGAATTCGGTCATCAGTAGGGGGATAACCTCGTCCCGCGGCTTGAGAAAATCCTCATACAGCCAACGATAGCGACAGCACAGGATGCCTCGGTCGGGATAGCGCGGTCGTCCGGGCAGGGGTTCTCTGTAACCCGTGGTGACCGGTGGTGCGAAGGTGCCCTCGTGCAACGACAGAATATGTCCTCCCTCTTTGGCTCGCGCAAAGATGCCTGTCTCGACCACCCCTTCCATCTCTTCCCATTCTGGCGTTCCGGCGTTCCAGGTAAAAAGCGCGATCTTGAAGCCTTCTCGCTCGGCAATATCTATAAAGTGAAAATGGATCTCGGCGTGTCTGCGGTAGTCATCCACGTCTAGCAGGTCCATCTCATTGGTGACTTCCCAGTAATCCACGTATTCGCGGTGCGCTTCCATTTCGGTCAACAGAATATCCATCACCCGTCGCGCTTCTTCAGCCAGGTCTTTTCCCAGGTCGACCGTGTCGGCGAATTTGGTGGATCGTCCCACATTCAGCGTCTGGGGGCTGGCCTCTTTGACTTGCTGTAGCCAGGAAAATTTATCCACTGCTTTTACAGCCGCCAGGTGGGCGCCTTGCTCTGCGATGGCCTGAATGTAGGTGAGCGCGTTGTTCTGAAAAATGGTGTGAATGCCCAGCTTTGACGGCCCGTGGGGACGGCGGGGGACGACGACATAAGGCAGGTACACTTGATAGGGATATTCGTCGTCGGCCTGACCCAGCGCAGTTTTCCCCGGGATGAATGCAGCCGCAACTGCCGTGGCCACAGCAGCCACAGCGCCCCTGAGGAACCCGCGTCGATTGATCTTTGAGGGCTTGATCCTGTCGTAAGACATTCATTAGCGCTCATCGGCGGTGCTTTTCAAATCCATACGCCTTAAGCAGCAATCCTGGATCTCAACACGGCTGCCGTGTCTGCTTCTACCGCCGAATACTCGACGCCAGCATAGTACCGCTCAAAGAAGCTCCTCAAGTCTGACGGCCAGCCTGAGGGATTGACCGCCACGAGGCCCCGCTCGTCCAGGTCACCGATGCCGGCGTCGTCGGCGCTGCTGCCGATAGTGTAGCGATACTTGTCCCAGGTGGCGTCTACCACCGCCGCGGCCCATTCACGGCCTGCCCCCGGTGGGAGCAACACGTAGGTGCGCTTGTACTGCGCCCGGGGCCGGCCTCGATTGGGCACAGATGACGTTGGAACCGGTTTAGGCATTGGCATCCAGCTTAACTTCCCCCGTAATGCCTGAGGTGTGTCGGCTTCGACGGCGTGATAGGTCACGCCAGGGTAGTGCTCGGCAAAGAAATCCGCCAGGTCGGACGGCCACCCCGATGGATTGACGGCCAAGACGATGCGTTTGTCCAGGTCGCCGATGCCGGCGTCGTCGGCGCTGCTGCCGACTGTGTAACGGCGGGCGTCCCAGGTGGCATCTACCACAGCCCGGGCCCACTCGCGCCCCGCCCTGGGAGGCAGCAAAACGTATACGCGCTCGTACTGCTCTCGTGGCTTACCACGGGTTTCGGGCTCGGGCGGCCATTCGGCCTCCGGTGCATCCTTCATAGCGATCACGTGCTCGACGACGAAAGGCATGGCCGCTTCGTAGTCGTGGCTCTCCCATTGTCCTACCCAGCCCAAAGTGAAGAGGCAGTTGCCGATCACGTAATAGTCCTCACGCATGCGCTCGTCGTACCAGGTCATCTGTTGGGCCCAATCCTGCGGCGAGAGTCCAGTGCTGCGATAGTGACCAATACCAAACTCGCTGGTCAGGAGGGGGATGACCTCGTTACGGGGCTTTAAGAAATCTTCGTACAGCCAGCGATAGCGACAGCACAGCGAGCCCCGGTCAGGATAAGTCGGCAGGCCCGGTAAAGGTTCACCATACCACGTCCAGACAGGCGGCGCAAAGGTGCCTTCGTGTAGCGCTAGAATGTGTCCGCCCTGCTTGGCCCGACCGAAAACGCCCGTTTCGACCACCGCTTGCATCTCGTCGTATTCGGGCGTGCCGGCATTCCAGGTGAACAGTGCGATCTTGAACCCCTCTCGCTCCGCGATGTCCATCAGGTGGAAATGCAGTTCGGCGTGCCGGCGATAGCCATCGACACTGGGCGGATCCATCTCGTTGGTGATCTCCCAATAGTCCACGTAGTTGCGGTGCTTGTCCATATCGCCCAGGATCTGATCCATGGCCCAGGTTGCCGATACGAGCAGGTCGCCGTCCAACGAGACGGTGTCGTGAAAGCGCGTAAAACGGCCAAAGGTCAGAGTTTTGGAACTGACCTCTTTGATCCCTTTCAGCCAGCCGATGTCGTCCACTGCCTTGATGGCACGAAAGTAGGCCCCCCCGTTGACGGCTTGTTGTGCATACTGTTGGACATTGTTGCTGAGGATGCTGTGTAACCCGATCTTGCTACCCATTGGATACTCCTTCCCCCACTGTAAGTGGGCTCACGGCCCCGGCTTGCGCCAGGCCCACATCCCGTAGTGATCCTTTATCACCAGCCAGGTCGTGCGAAAGTCGGACTCTGTGAGCTGGTAGCTTATCTCTGCCGATGCGCTATCGCCCTGGGGTCTGTCTTGGACCGTATTGATAAAGTTGAGATGAGACAGCAAGAGCAACATACTGAAAATCAACGCCAAGGTTGCCAGACCGCGAACCGCCCTGTGGTAAAGTGCGGATCGACCTCGGAAAAAGGCCGGGACTCTGTCCAGAAACACGACCAGGCCGATGACAAAGACCGGATAAAGCTCTGTCATGCGTCGCATACCAAAGCTCCATCCTCCCCACCAGTCGACCACGCCGCCGTTCATCAACGCCTGGAGCGCGATCATCCCTAAAAGGACAGCGCTGCGTTGCCAGTGACTGCGTGCCAGGCTGACCAGCCCCACCGTCGCCAGCAGGCTGAGAGGGGACCAGACGAACAAGCCTCGCTCGTTGGAAAAAAGAACCTTTAAAAGGTGGACCGGTGGTCCCAGAAAACCGGCGTGACCGCGCGCCTCTGCTGGAATCACCAGAGGCGACCCAAACATCCAGTTCCAAGTATACAATAAATGCCACGCAAAGGCGAGAAAACCCAGCGTCAGAGCGAGTAAATCGCGCCACTGGCGCCGGCGGACCATCAGCAGGCCTATCGGCACGGCG